>NZ_SMKH01000280.1 GCF_004348515.1 Actinomadura sp. KC345
AGCGGGACGCGTAGGGGCGGGACTGGTCTGTCCAGGTCTGCCCATCCCAGTAGCGTTCGCGGCCCATCCACTCCGGATCTGGGTACCACCCAGGTGGTGTGCTCACCGGACCCGCCTCCCGTCAGGATCAGATCAAGGTTTGCGCACGCCGCGACACAGCGTCAACGGGAGGGTCACAGCTTCGGGGTGAAAGGCCGGCGATGTCGGGGATCGTCGGGTTCGGCGAGGCCGCGGAGGGCGGTCTCCACGAGTTCGACGGCCTGGACGAGCGCGACGAGGCGGGCGCCCTCGCGGCGGTAGGCCTCCAGGACGGACTCGATGCCGTGCGGCGGGACGACGTCGCCGAGGTCGACGCGGGCGGTGCGGAAGCCCTCGCGGGCCGCGTCCACGGACGCGCCCGCGTGCTGGCGGGCCATGCGGGCGAGGGCGATGGGGTAGCGGCGCAGGACGCCGTAGCGCCGGTACTCGGGCGGGACGAGCTCGAGCAGCCAGGCCATGGCGGTGTCCTCGAAGCGCTCGGTGCCCGGAGGGTGCACCTGCGCGGGCCAGCCGGGCGGAACGTAGGTGCTCACGGCGCCAGGATAACCCGATTCGAACTTATGTTCGATATCGTTCAGGCGCTATTCGGCGGGCGGGGTGCGGCGGATGCGGATCTTGCCGGAGTCCAGGTCGTCGCGGGTCGAGCCGGAGCCGGTCTGCTCGTGGTCGTCCTCGCGCAGGATCTTCTGCCGCTCCTGCTCCTCGACCTTGATCTTCTTCGAACCTTCGAACGCCGACGCGAGGTCCTCGAACATGCCGCCGCCGAACCCGGCGCCGGTCTCGCCGTCGCCGCGGATCGCGCCCATCAGGGACGACTTGCCGGTCCCCTCGCGGGGCCATTCGACGATCTCCTGCTCGGCCGGCTCGGGACGGTTGCCCATGGCCCGGCCCTTGACGCGCCTACGGCGGCGAAAGGGTGACTTCACACACTCTCCAACGCGATGAGTGTCCAGATTGATCCCGGTGGACGCTCAGGTCGTGAACGACCACCGGGTGGGAGAACCGGTGAAGTCCCCCTGCCGGAGCCCGAACGCCGACACCGGCCGCACGGCCACGGTCGAGTTCACCTCGGGGTCCAGGAAGTCCACACGATATCGGGTCGCGTACTTGGAGTTGACCAGGTCGATGAACCGCTGGAGGTCCTCCTGCCGGGTGAGGACCTCGGCGATCCCCTCGATGACGACCGGATTCTCCGCCTGCTCGGTGGTCACCACCACCCGGGGGTTCGCGCGGAGGTTCACCAGCTTGCGGGACTGGGCGCTGCTGCTGAACAGCAGCGCCGCGCCGGACCAGGCCCCCCACACGGGCATGGCGTGCGGCCGCCCGTCCAGCCGGACCGTGGACACCCAGAAGTTGCGCGCGGCGCGCAACTGCTCCACGGCCCAGGACCACGGAAGCAGGCCGCTTCCCTCGTCCGGCCCGACGATGCCGTAGCCGGGCATGTACGGGCGTTCCGCCTTGGGCTCGACGGACTCGACGGGCTCGACGGGCTCCGGTTCCGCGGCGGCGCCGGAAGCCGACATGGCAATCTCCCCTCGGTCGGGCTGTCCCTCTTCTGCTGTCCCCCCGGGCCATCGTTCCAGACGCCGGGGCCGGCGGTGACGCTCGGTGGCTCGTTGGGAGCGGCTCGGCGCGGTAGCCTGCGGGACGTGCGCCTATCCCATGTCATCACGGCCCTGGAGGAGCTTTATCCACCCGCGTGGGCGGAGTCCTGGGACGCCGTCGGCCTCGTCTGCGGCGACCCTGACCAGGAGGTCGGCCGGGTGCTGTTCGCGGTCGACCCGGTGGCCGCCGTGATCGACGAGGCGCTGGAGTGGGGCGCCGGCCTGGTGGTCACGCACCATCCGCTGCTGCTGCGCGGGGTGCACTCGGTCGCCGCGACCACGCCGAAGGGACGGCTCGTCCACCGGATGATCGCCAACGGGGTGGCGCTGCACACCGCCCACACCAACGCCGACCGGGCCGATCCCGGCGTCTCGGACGCGCTGGCCCGGGCGGTCGGCCTCACCGGCGGGCTGCGTCCGATGGTCCCCGCCGACGACGATCCCCGCCGCGGCCTCGGCCGGATCGGGGAGCTGGACGAGCCGGTCACGCTGCGGGAGTTCACCGGACGGGTGGCCGCCGGGCTGCCGTCCACCGCCTGGGGGGTGCGCGCGGCGGGCGACCCGGATCGCACCGTCCGCACCGTCGCCGTGTGCGGGGGCGCGGGCGACTCCCTGCTCGGCACCGCGCGCGCCGCCGGCGTCGACGTCTATCTCACCGCCGACCTGCGGCACCACCCCGCGTCGGAGTTCACCGAGGAGGGCGGACCCGCCCTGGTGGACGCCGCGCACTGGGCGACCGAGTGGCCGTGGCTCGCCGACGCCGAGCGGCGCCTGGCGGCGGTCTCCCCGGAAGCGGGCAAGTTGGAGACCCGGGTGTCCACGCTCGTCACCGACGCGTGGCGCCTCCACGACGAAGGAGCACATTGAAAGCCGCACCGCAAGCCCAGCTCCGCCTTCTCGACCTGCAGGAGCTCGACGCCTCGCTGGGCCGGCTGGCCCACCGCCGCCGCACGCTTCCCGAGCTGGCGGAGATCGAGGGACTGGAGGGACGCCTGACCGAGCTGCGCGACGCGATCGTGGAGGCCGAGACCGAGGTCGGCGACCTGCAGCGGGAGCAGAAGAAGGCCGAGCAGGACGTCGACCAGGTCCGCACCCGCGCCGACCGCGACCAGCAGCGGCTCGACTCCGGCCAGGTGACCTCCGCCAAGGACCTCAGCAGCCTGCAGGCCGAGATCGAGTCGCTGCAGCGCCGCCAGTCCGACCTGGAGGAGGTCGTACTGGAGATCATGGAGCGGTCGGAGGCGGCGGAGGGCAGGGTGTCCTCGCTGCGCGCGGAGCAGTCCGCCGCGCAGGACGGGCTCGCGGGGCTCGTCGAGCGCCGCGACGCCGCCTTCCGCGAGATCGACGCCGAGTCCGGGACGACCAGCGCCGCGCGCACCGCCGTGGCCAAGGACATCCCCGACGATCTCCTCGCCCTCTACGAGAAGCTGCGCGGCCAGTTCGGCGGCGTCGGCGCCGCCAAGCTGTTCCGCGGCGCCTGCCAGGGCTGCCACCTGGCCCTCAACACCGTGGACCTGAACAACATCCGGAACGCCGCGGAGGACGAGGTGATCCGCTGCGAGGAATGCCGCCGCATCCTGATCCGCACTCCTGAGTCGGGCCTGTGAGTGGGGTCGCCGGGGGGCGTGAGGGGTCGTCCGCCCACGATGACGTGAGCCCCAGGGGGCGGAAGCTGGTCGTCGAGGCGGACGGGGGGTCGCGCGGCAACCCCGGCCCGGCCGGGTACGGGGCCCTCGTCCGCGACGCGCTGACGGGGGAGGTGCTGGCCGAGGTCGCCGAGGCGATCGGTCGCGCCACCAACAACGTGGCCGAGTACCGGGGCCTGATCGCCGGGCTGGCGGCCGCCGCCGGGATCGATCCGTCCGCCCGCGTCGAGGTCCGGATGGACTCCAAGCTCGTCGTGGAGCAGATGTCCGGGCAATGGAAGATCAAGCACCCGGACATGATCCCGCTGGCGCGCCAGGCCCGGGACCTCGCGCAGGATCTGGGCTCGGTCTCCTACGGCTGGATCCCGCGGAACCGGAACGCGCACGCCGACCGGCTCGCCAACGAGGCCATGGACGCCGCCGCCCGCGGTGAGCACTGGGTCCGCAAGGTGGAGGAGACGCCGGGGGAACCGGAGCCGCCCCCGGCCGGCTGGGTGCCGCCGTCGGCCACCCCGATGACCACGCTCCTCCTGCGGCACGGCGAGACGCCGCTGTCGGTCGAGAAGCGCTTCGCGGGGACGAACGACGTCCCCCTCACCGCGAACGGCCTCGCCCAGGCCCGCGCGGCCGCCCTCGCGCTGAAGGACCGCGGTCTGGACGCGATCGTCACCTCCCCGCTGTCGCGCTGCCGCGACACCGCCGCCGAGGTCGCCGCCGTGACCGGCCTGGACGTCCGCGTCGAGGACGGGTTCCGCGAGGCGGACTTCGGCGAATGGGAGGGGCTCACGTTCGCCGAGGCGGGCGAGGGCTGGCCCGCCGAGCTGAAGGCGTGGCTGGCCGACCCCGAGGTCGCGCCGCCGGGCGGTGAGAGCTTCGCCCACGTGTCCCGCCGCGTCGGCACCGCGCTGGACAAGCTGAAGGTCCGCCACCGGGAGCAGACCGTCCTGGTGGTCTCGCACGTCACCCCCATCAAGCTCCTGGTCAAGGACGCCCTGGGCGCCCCCATGCGGTCCCTCTACCGGATGCACCTGGGCGTGGCGGCGCTCTCGGCCATCGACTGGTACGCCGACGGCCCCGCGTCCCTTCGCACCTTCAACGACGTCCACCACCTTCCGGCCTGACCGGCTCCGCCGTCGCTCCCGCGGACCGGGAACAACGCGGGAACCGATATCGTCTACATACGGCGGACGAGCCGGCCGGACGGCCGCGTCGGGGAGCGATCCCCGTCGAGGAAAGTCCGGGCTCCACAGGGCAGGGTGGTCGGTAACGCCGACCCGGGGTGACCCGCGGGAAAGTGCCACAGAAAGCAGACCGCCACCGGTCCGCCGGTGGTAAGGGTGAAACGGTGAGGTAAGAGCTCACCAGCGCCCACGGTGACGTGGGCGGCTCGGTAAACCCCACCTGGAGCAAGGTCAAGAAGGGGCGTCGCGAGAGGCCCCGCGCAGGTGCCCGAGGGCGGCCCGCCCGAGCCTGCGGGTAGACCGCTGGAGGCCGCCGGCAACGGCGGCCCGAGATGGATGGCCGTCACCCGCCGCCCCTCACGGGACGGCGGGCACAGAACCCGGCTTACAGGCCGGCTCGTCCGCCCTTCCCTAGGACTCGATCGAGGGAAGGGCGAAGCGGGTGAAGACGGTGCCGCCGGTGTCGCCGATCTCGTAGAGGTCGCCGACGGAGCCGTCGGCGAGGACGGCCATGGTGGAGTAGCCGGCGGCGCCGGGCTTGAGCAGGGCCGCCTCGGGCCGGCTCGCGCCGTCGTCGCGGCTGACGCGGACGGTGAGGTCGTTCCGGCCGGTGGAGCGCTGGACGGCCTTGCTCTCGTTGACGCCGGTCGCGGCGGACGTCCCGTTGTGCCAGGTCGCGCCGTTGTCGTCGGAGTAGATGTTGGACGCGTGGTCCACGCCCCCGGCCTTGGAGACGATCGGGCTGGACGAGGCGGCCGGAGGCGAGCTGGATGCCGTGTCCGGACGAGGCGAACATGCCCGCCCAGGTGGGGTGGCGGACGTGCGGGTTGAGGTCGACCGGGGAGCTCCAGGTGGCGCCGTTGTCGGTCGAGGTGATGTAGCGGATGTGGGTGTTGTCCGGCGCCGTCGTGGAGGTGTCGCCCGGGACCGAGCTCCAGAACCCGATGCCCGGCCCGGGGAGTAGGTGAAGAAGACGAAGACCTTCCCGGTCTCGCGGTCCACGAGGACGCTCGGGTCCGTCCGGGCGAGGTGGTCGGGCCGGTCGGCGAGAGCGGCTGCGGCAAGAGCCTCACCAGCCCGGCGGTCATGGGACTGGAGCCGCGCGGCGCCCGGATCGGCGGCCGGCTGCTGTTCGACGGCTGCGACCTGCGCACCATGCCCGCCCGCGAGCGGCGCAGGCTGCTCGGCCACGACATGGCGATGATCTACCAGGACGCGCTGTCGTCGCTCAACCCGGCGATGACGATCCGCGCCCAGCTCCGCCAGCTCACCCGGCGCGGCGGCAGCCGCACCCCCGCCGAGCTGCTGGGACTCGTCGGGCTCGACCCGGACCGGACGCTGCGCAGCTACCCGCACGAGCTGTCGGGCGGGCAGCGCCAGCGGGTGCTGATCGCGGTGATGGCGCTGTCGCGGGATCCGCGGCTCGTCGTCGCCGACGAGCCGACGACCGCGCTCGACGTCACCGTCCAGGCGGCCGTCATGCGGCTGCTGCTGCGGCTACGCGCCGAACTCGGGTTCGCGCTGGTCCTCGTCTCGCACGACCTCGCGCTCGTCGGCGTCGATCGATGCCGTCCACGACGCCGGGGCGCTGTTCATGGCGGACGTGGCGACGCAGGAGGGCATCGCGGCGTCCGAGGCGGGGGCGGCCATGGTGGCCACCACCCTCGCCGGGTACATCCTGCCGGGGCCGCCCCCCGCGGAGCCCGACCTGGACCTCGTCCGCGCGCTGCGCCGGGCCCTCCCTGGTGCGCTGATCGTCGCCGAGGGCCGCTACCACTCGCCCGCATCGGCCTCCGCGGCGATCGAGGCGGGGGCGACCTGCGTCGTGGCCGGCACCGCGATCACCGATCCGCGCTGGATCACGGCCCGGTTCGCCGCCGCGGTGAACGGTGCGGTGAACGGTGCGGCGAACGGTCCAGCGGCACATGACTCGTCAGGTTCGGGTCACACGACACAGAGCGGATGAGGTTTCGCGCTTACTGTCCAGTTAAGAGCTGATCGCCTTGATCGGTGACGGCGGCGGGGCCGGGTGCTGGGCCCC
Source organism: Actinomadura sp. KC345 (assembly GCF_004348515.1). Classification (GTDB taxonomy): domain Bacteria; phylum Actinomycetota; class Actinomycetes; order Streptosporangiales; family Streptosporangiaceae; genus Spirillospora. The sequence continues at coordinate 6,512 of NZ_SMKH01000280.1, forward strand.
GTGGAGAGGAGCGCTGATGTTCATCATCGTGTTCGTGGCCCTCGTGCTCGCCGGAGGGATGGCGGGTCTGGTGTACCTGTGGGACTTCTCGCGCGCCAGCCGGCGCGACGCGCTGTTCCTTCCGGCCTCCGACCGGCGCGCACGCCGGGCGCGCCGCGTGACGGGGATGTACGTGCGTGACAACGGGCGGCGCGAGTACGGGCTCGCGAGCCGCGAGAACGAACTCGTGGGCCGCTGACCGGAGCCACGCCGGATCACCCCGGCGCGGAATCGCACTGACGCGGGATCACACCAAGGCGCGGGCCGTCCTGGCGGGGGACGGCCCGCGCCTCCGTGTCAGGTGACGGTCCAGGACTGCGGGGCGTCGTCGGGGACGGGGACGAAGGCCCCCTTGCCCCGGTCGAGGATCTCGACGTTGGCGGACTGCAGGTCCAGGTACAGGCCGACCAGTTCGATCTCGCCGGACTCGACGCGCTTGCGGAGCCAGGGGTAGGTGAGCAGGTTGTCGAGCTGCTGCATCACGTTGATCTTGCAGAGGCGGGTGAGGGGCGGCTCGTCGTCCCCCGACGGGTCGGTGGCGAGGAAGCGGGCGAGGCTGTGGTTGCCGTGCTTGAGCCACCGCGACAGCCCGTGCAGATGCTCGACCTCGGTGCCGCCGGCGAGGAGCGCGGCCATCGCACCGCAGTTGGAGTGGCCGCAGACGGTGATCGTCCGGATGTCGAGGACGTTCGTGGCGTACTCGACGGTGGCGGCGACCGAGTCGTCGCGGGTGCGGGAGCCGTGCCGCGGGACCAGGGCGCCCACGTTGCGGTTGATGAACAGGTCGCCGGGCCCGCTGGCGGTGATGATGTTCGGCACGATGCGCGAGTCCACGCACGTGATGAACAGATGCTGGGGCTTCTGCTCCATCGCCAGCTCGGCCATGATCGGCCGGACCAGCCGGGCCGTCCGGCCGTGGTACTCGCGGACGCCGTCCAGCAGCACGGCCGCCGGGGACACCTCGGGCGCGTCGAGCTCCTCCTCGGAGCGTCGGCGCCGATTCGCCCAGGGTGCCCACCAGCGGGCAGGCGGAGGCGTTTTGCGGGGTGAGGACATGTCACCTGTCACCGCTCTTTCATACCAAGCCTCGTGAACCTCGTCGATGTCGACCCTCCCCCCTTGGCGTTCGTGCGCGAGCCGCCACTGGTGGATGGCGTCGAACGCGGCGTGGTCCATGAAGTCGACGTTGAGGTCGAGGTCGACGCTGGCGCCGGCCGGGACGTCCTGCAGGAGGCGCGTCACCTTCGGGACGCCGAGGAAGGTGAGCGTGCCCTCGACGACCACGTGCGTGCGGATCGGGACCGGGCCGTCCTCCGGCTCGGGGACGAGTTGCTCGGCGCGGACGGACAGCCGCGTCAGCCGCCGCAGCGCCAGCACCGCCATGACCCCGATGCCGAGCAGGACGCCCTCACCCAGCCCCAGGACGACCACGCCGACGAGCGTCGTGAAGTAGGCGGGCGCCTCGCGATGGTGACGGAGGTCACGGATGCGGGCGATGTCGATGAGCTTGACGCCCAGCACGATCAGCAGCGCCGCGAGCGCGGGCAGCGGCACCTGCTCGATCAGCGGGCCGAACGCGAGCGCCAGCACGAGCACCCACACGCCGTGCAGGACGGTGGACGCCCGGGAGCGTGCGCCCGCCTCCAGGTTGGCCGTGCTGCGGACGATCACGCCCGCGATGGGGAGCCCGCCGAGGAACCCCGACACCGCGTTCCCGGCCCCCTGGCCGAGCAGGTCCCGGTCGAGGTCGGCGCGCGGGACGCCGGCCGGGCGCCGCCGGTCGATGGCCACGCTGCACAGCAGCGACTCGACGGCCGCCACGAGCCCGATGGAGACGACGGCGCCGACGATTCCGGCCGGTGAGCCCTGCGGCAGGACGGGCGCGTCCCAGTCGCCGAGCAGGGTGTCCGGCAGTACGACGCGCTGCGCGTTCCAGCCGAGCGCCCAGGCGGCCAGGGTCGCGAGGGCGATGGCGGGCAGCGGTCCCGGGATCAGGCGCAGCGCCCCGTTGCGCGGCAGCCGGGACCACCCCGCCAGGACCAGGATCGTCAGCGCGCCGAGCAGCGCCGGATGGGTGTGCGGATCGGCGAGCTGGCCGGGCAGCTCGCCCAGGTTGTCGAGCGCCGACTGCTGCGGGCTGCCGCCGAGCACCACGTGCACCTGCGCCAGGACGAGCACGACGCCGACGCCCGCGAGCATCCCGTGCACGACGGCGGGGGAGACGGCGAGCGCGGTACGGGCGACCCGGCAGGCGCCGAGGCCGATCTGCAGCAGCCCGCCGAGCAGGGTGATCGTGCAGGTGGCGCGCCAGCCGTAGGTCTGCACCAGCTCGGCGACGATCACGGTGAGCCCGGCCGCGGGCCCGCTGACCTGGAGCGGCGACCCCCCGATCAGGCCCGCGACGATCCCGCCGACGACGGCGGCGATCAGCCCGGCGGCGACCGGCGCACCGGAGGCGACCGCGATGCCCAGCGAGAGGGGGATCGCGACGAGGAACACGACGAACGAGGAAAGAACATCCCGCCGCAAATTAGACACGTTGAGTATCTTTGAAGTCACTCTATGTATATAACCATGTTTCGCGCCCGTTCCCGACCCTCGGCCCGAGCGTGTCCGGCGTCAACGAATTCCACCGCGTGCTCGTGGCCGCGCTTCGTCCCGCGTTCGTTCTCTGTGCCCGCGCTCGTGCGGTGATCGCGCTCTTCCGCGGCCGCGAGGGGCGGGGTGCCGGTCCGCTGCGTTCCGGCGGGTGGCACGGGGCGGCTGGGACGCCACAGTGGACGAGGGCCGCCGGATGGATCCGGCGGCCCTCGCTCCATCGTTCTGCCGGCCGGGCGGTCCCCGGCCGCTGTGTCAGCGGCGGTAGTTCTCCCAGTCGTCGGCCGTCTGGCGGGAGCTGTAGGGGGCGTTGTCGTTCGGCTGGCCGCCCTGCGGGTAGCCGCCCTGCTGGCCGCCGTAGTAGCCGCTGCCGTACGCCTGCGTGGCGTTCGGGTCCTGGTAGCCGCCCTGCGCGCCGGGGTCGTGGGGGGCGGCGAGCGGGTCGCCCCCGTTGTAGCTGCTGCCGCTGAAGTCGCCGTAGACGCCGCCCCCGCCGCCGGAAGAACCGCTCTCCGGGGCGCCGAACGCGTTGAAGGGCTCCCGGCCGCCGCCGAGCGGGTCGTCATAGCGGGGCGACTCGCCGTAGGCCGGGGCCGTCGGGTAGCCGTCGTTCTGCTGGCCCTGGCCGTAGCCGGACGGCGCGCCCATGCCCGGGTCGTAGCCGGGCGGCGGGCCGGACGGCACGCCGGCGCCGAGCCCGGAGTCGTACCCCCCGGGCTGCCCGCCGGACGCCCACGGACCGGTGTTCCCGGTGCTCCCCGTGCTGCCGAACGAGCCGGTGCTGAGCGGGTCGCCGAGCGGGTCGTTCAGGGAGCCCCCGCCGTAGGAGCCGCCCGCGTCGGACGAGGGCGCGCCCGCCGACCGCTGCCGGTCGGACTGGATGCGCTGCAGCAGTTCGTCCACGGTCGGCAGCTTGTGGC
>NZ_SMKH01000281.1 GCF_004348515.1 Actinomadura sp. KC345
GCGGTGGCTGGACCGGTGGCGGGCCGGGCGGCGGAACCGGCGGACCCGGGTAGGGGCGGCGCCACCCGGGCGGCCCGTACGTCCGCGACGGCGGTGGGTGCGTGCCGCGCGGGCCGGGATAGGGGCCGGTGGCCGGACCGTGGTGACGGCGGCCCTTCTGTGAATCGTAGGGGCGATCTGCGGGATGACTCACGTTCCCCTCCTGCCCACGAACCTGCCCCGGACCGTCCGGTCCATACCTGGTAAGACGGACGCGGAGCCCATCGCGTTCCCAGGGGGCCGATCGTGCGCAATCATGGGGCGCGTGGGACGGCTACCAGGAGGCGGGCTGGCCAAGGGGCTGGCGGTCACGTTGCGAACGATGACGCGGCGTTCCATAACGCGTCAATACCCCGAAGTGCAACCCGACCTGCCCCCGCGCAGCCGCGGAGTCATCGCGCTGTTCGAGGAGAACTGCACCGTCTGCATGCTGTGCGCCCGCGAGTGCCCCGACTGGTGCATCTACATCGACTCCCACAAGGAGACGCTCCCCGCCGAGGGCGGCGGACGGGCACGCACCCGTAACGTCCTCGACCGGTTCGCCATCGACTTCGCGCTGTGCATGTACTGCGGCATCTGCATCGAGGTCTGCCCGTTCGACGCCCTGTTCTGGTCGCCGGAGTTCGAGTACGCCGAGTACGACATCGCGGAGCTGACGCACGAGAAGGAACGGCTGCGCGAGTGGATGTGGACCGTCCCGCCGCCGCAGGCCCACGACCCGGCCGCCGAGCCGCCGAAGGAAGTGGGCGCGGCCGAGAAGGCGGCGGCGCGGTCGGCGCGGAATCCGCCGGGGGCCGGGACGTGAGCGGCCAGGAGATCGTGTTCACGCTGCTCGGCGTCATCGCCGTCGGCTCCGCGATCCTGGTCGTGACGACGCGGCGGCTCGTCCACGCGGCGCTGTGGCTGGTGGTGTCGTTCGGCGCGCTCGCCGGCGGCTACCTGGTCCTCACCGCCGAGTTCGTCGCCTGGGTGCAGGTGCTGATCTACGTCGGCGCGGTCGTCGTGCTGCTGCTGTTCGGGATCATGCTGACCCGGGCGCCGATCGGGGAGTCCGCCGACCTGGACTCCGGCAACCGGTGGGCTGCGGCGGCCGTGGCCGTCGCCACCGCCGCCGTCCTGGTGACCGTGACGGTCATGGGGTTCGGGGACGCGCGCATGCCGCTGGAGGACGGCGGCGGGTCGGCCGAGGCGCTCGGCGCGAGCGTGTTCCGGACGTGGGTGCTGCCGTTCGAGATCCTCTCCGTGCTGCTGCTCTCGTCCCTGGTCGGCGCCATCGTCCTGTCGCGCTCCGACATCCGCGCCCGCCCGGAAGGCGACAAGACCGACAAGACCGACAAGACGGGGAAGACGGGGAAGATGGGGAAGACGGACTCGGGCGAGGGAGACCACGGCTGATGCATCTCGCCTACCCGACGATCGTCGCCGCGCTGCTGTTCTCCGTCGGTGTGTACGGGGTCCTGGCGCGCCGCAACGCGATCCTCGTGCTGATGTCGGTCGAGCTGATGCTGAACGCGGTGAACCTCAACCTCGTCACGTTCGACGTCTGGTTCCGGGACGCGCTGCACGGCGGGCAGGTCCTCACGCTGTTCATCATCGTGATCGCGGCGGCGGAGATCGGGCTGGGGCTGGCGATCGTCCTGCTGGTGTTCCGGAACCGGCAGAACGTCGACGTCGACCGGCTCCGTGCGCTGTCGGAGCGTGAGGCGAGCCCATCCGAACCCGAGGCGCTGCCTCGGGAGAAGGCGGTCGAGGAGGCCGCCCCGTGATCTGGCTCGCCTCGCTGGTGGCGCTGCTGCCGTTCCTCGCCGCGTTCGCCGGGATGCTGTTCGGCCCGTCCCTCACGCGCCTTCTGGGCGGCGGCCCCGGCGGCCGGACGGCGCCGCCGCGCAACGGGCCCGCGCTCATCGCGTGCGCGCCGATCGCGGTGTCGCTCGTCCTGTCCGCGATCGTCGCGTTCGCCGTGTGGCGCGCTCCGGGGGAGCGGACCGGCGTCCTCACGCTGATCGAGACCGGTTCGGTGCCGATCAGGGTCGGCCTCCAGGTGGACGGGCTGTCCGCGGTCGTCGGGCTCATGGTCTGCTGCGTGGCGCTCGCCGTCCAGGTGTACTCGGTCGCCTACATGGACGGGGACCGCCGGTACTCCTCCTACGCCGCGTTCATCTCGGTGTTCACGGCCGCGATGCTGCTGGTCGTCTACTCCGGCGACCTCCTCGTCCTGTACGCGGGCTGGGAGGTCATGGGCATCTGCTCGTACTTCCTGATCGGGCACCACTGGGAGGAGCGGGCGAACTCGCGGGCGGCGGTCAAGGCGTTCCTGGTGACGCGGCTCGGCGACGTCGGTTTCCTGATCGGCGTGCTCGTCCTCGGCGCCGGCGCCGGCACGTTCGAGATCCGCGAGATCGTGCGGAGCGCGGGCGACCTGCCGGACACGACGGTGACGGCGGCGGCGCTGCTCCTGCTCGCCGGCGTCGCGGGCAAGAGCGCCCAGTTCCCGCTGCACACCTGGCTTCCGGACGCGATGGCGGGCCCGACGCCGATCAGTGCCCTCATCCACGCGGCGACGATGGTCGCGGCGGGCGTCTACGTCGTGGCGCGGCTGTTCCCGGTGTTCGAGGCGGCCCCCGCCGCGCTGGCCGCCCTCGGGATCGTCGCGGTGATCTCCATGGTCGGCGCGGCCTGCGCGGCCCTCGCGCAGGACGACCTGAAACGCGTCCTGGCGTACTCGACGATCAGCCAGCTCGCCGTGATGGCCGCCGGGCTCGCGGTCGGCGCCGACACGGCGGCGGTCTTCCACCTGCTCACGCACGGCGCGTTCAAGGCGCTGCTGTTCCTCGCCGCCGGATGCGTCATCGTCGTCGCCGGGTCGAACATGCTCGCCCACTACGGCGGGCTCCGGCGCGGCATGCCGGTCACGTTCTGGTCGATGACCGTGGGTTCCGCCGCGCTCGCGGGCGTCCCGCCCCTCAGCGGATGGTTCAGCAAGGACTCCGTCATCGAGGCCGCCCAGCACTCCGCCCTCCATGGCGGCGAACCCCTGGCGGACGGCCGTCCCAGGCTCGCGCTCGTCCCCGGCTCCGCGCTGGACGGGGGGACCCTGCCCAGCCTCACCAGGTCCGAGCTCGCCGCCGTGTACTCGCTGCCGGGCTGGGTCGCCTGGCTGATCTACCTGGGGCTGCTGCTGACGGTCGCGTTGACCGCGGCCTACGCGACGCGCGCGTGGCTGATGACGTTCTTCGGGGAGCCGCGTGGTTCCTACGAGATCCGGGAGCCGTCGAGGTTCATGTCGTGGACGGTCGCGGCCCTGGCCGTCCCCGCCGCCATCCTCGGCTTCTTCGGGCTCGGCGCGGAGGAACTGCGCCCGCACGCGGGCCCGGCGCTGCTGAGCGTGCTGCTCCTCGCGGCCGGTGCCGGGGCCGCGTTCCTCCTGTGGAACCGTGACCCCGCTCTGGATCCTGCGCGCGCGCTTGGGCCCGTCCGTCCGCTCTTCGCACGGGCCTTCTTCGTGGACGAGCTGTACGAGCGGACGATCGTCCGGCCCGTCCAGGCCGCGGCACGCCACATCGTCATCCTCGACCGGCGCCGCGTGGACGCCGCCGTCACCGGCACCGGACGCGCCTCGGCCCGCTTCGGCGAAATGCTCCGCGTCCCGCAGAACGGCAACGCGCAGTCCTACCTCACCGGCCTGCTCGCCGGCGTCGTCGTCATCGTGGCCGGGGTGGTGATCTTCCTGTGATCTTCGTGCTGATGATGGCGATCCCGCTCGCGGGGGCGCTGGCGATGCTCGTCCCGTCGAGCCGGTTCCTGCGCACCGGCTTCGCCGTCCGCGCCTTCGGGACCGCCGTGTCCGCCGCGACGCTGCTCGTCGCGATCTCCGCGCTGACGGCCTTCGATTTCGGCGCCACGCCCCGCGTCCAGCTGGAGGTGGACCGAGAGTGGGCGTCCGCGATCGGGCTCCGGTTCCACCTCGGCGTCGACGGGATCTCGCTGCCGCTGGTCGTGCTGACCGCGCTGCTGACGTTCCTCTGCTTCCTCTACATGCTGCGGCACCCGCCCGAAGGCGGCCGGATCCGGCTGCTGACCGCGCTGCTGCTCGTCCTCGAAGTCGGGATGCTCGGCACGTTCACCGCGCTCGACCTCGTGCTGTTCTTCGTCTTCTTCGAAACCGTCCTGATCCCCATGTACGTGGTGATCATGCTGTGGGGCGGGGCGGGACGCCGCGCCGCCGCCTACAAGTTCATCCTCTACACGCTGCTCGGCTCCGGGCTGCTCCTCGCCGGGATGCTGCTCGTCGGCGCGACGGCGGGCACCCTCGACATGACCGAGCTGGCCGCCCGGCACGGGTCCGGCCTGACGCGCGGCCTCCAGATCACCGCGTTCGCCCTGATGGGCATCGGTTTCGCGGTGAAGGCGCCGATGTGGCCGCTGCACACCTGGCTGCCCGACGCGCACACCGAGGCGCCGACCGTGGGATCCGTCCTGCTCGCCGGGGTGCTGCTGAAGATGGGCACCTACGGCCTCGTCCGCGTGGCGCTGCCACTCGCGCCTGAAGGGGCGCGGTTCTGGGCACCGTGGCTCGGGCTGCTCGCCGTCATCGGCATCGTCTACGGCGCGCTCGCCTGCCTCGCCCAGCGCGACCTCAAACGGATGATCGCCTTCTCGTCCGTCGGGCACATGGGGTTCGTCCTGCTGGGCATCGCGACCCTCACCCCCGTCGGCATCAACGCGGCGCTGTTCGGCAACATCGCCCACGGCCTCATCACCAGCCTGCTGTTCTTCCTCGCCGGATCGGTCAAGGAACGCTGGGGCACCACCGACATGAACGCGCTCGGCGGCGGGATGCTGGGCACGTCCCCGCGGCTGGCGTCGATCCTGACGTTCGCGTCCGTCGCCTCGCTCGGGCTGCCGGGCCTCGCCGGGTTCTGGGGCGAGATGCTCGCGCTGCTCGGCGCGTACCGCCCGCACGCCGACCTGCCGCGCGAGACGTTCGTGACGTTCATGGCCGTCGCCGCGCTCGGCGCGATGCTCACCGCCGCCTACTTCCTGCGCATGCTCTCCAAGATCACGCACGGGCCGGCGGACGGGGTCGCCGCGGCGCGCCGACCCGTGGCCGCGGTGTCCCTCCAGGAGTACGCCGCCTGGACGCCGCTGATCGCGCTCACGCTGCTGGTCGGCCTGTGGCCGAAGACCCTGCTGGACGTGACCACCGGTCCCGTCCGCGTGCTGTTCGGAGGCGGCTGATGATCCAGAGCATCGACTACGCGGCCGTCGCGCCGCCGCTGGTCCTCGCCGTCGCCGCGCTCGGGCTGCTGCTCGCCGACGCCTTCGGCGTGCCGCGGCGCCTGCTGGGCCCCCTCAGCGCCGGCGCCCTCGGCGCCGCGCTCATCGCCGTGATCGCCCTCGCGACCGGCGACCGCCGCGCCACGTTCTGCCTCCCGGGGGGCCTGCGCGGCGACGGCCCCCCGTCCTGCTCCTACGTCGCCGACGACTTCACGCTCCTGTTCCAGGGGATCGTCCTCGGCGCCGCCGTGATCGTCGTGCTGCTCTCCCTCCAGGAGATCACCGACTCGAAGATGCCGGCCGGCGAGTACCACTTCCTGCTGTTCGCCTCCGTCATCGGCGCCCTGACCCTCGTCGCCGCCCGCGACCTCGTCCTCCTCGTCGTCGCGCTGGAGACCCTCGCGCTCCCGGTGTTCGCGCTCACCGCTCTGCGCCGCTACGACGGGGCGGCGTCCGAGGCCGCGCTGAAACTGTTCCTCGTCTCCGTGGTCTCCACCGCGGTCATGCTGTTCGGGGTCAGCCTCCTGTACGGCGCGACCGGTGCCATGCACCTCGACCGCATCGCCCCCGCCCTCGCGAACCTCTCCGCGGACCTCGACCCCGTCGCCGCCACCGGGTCCGTCCTGGTGCTCGCCGGGTTCGGCTTCAAGGTCGCGGCCGTCCCGTTCCACTTCTGGGCACCGGACGTCTACCAGGGCGCCCCGCTGCCCGTCGCCGCGTTCCTGTCCGTCGTCTCCAAGGCCGCGGGGTTCGCCGGGCTCCTGATCGTCCTGGCGCTCGGGCTTCCCGCGTACGGGCACGTCTGGGGCCCGGTCGTCGCCGTCCTGGCCGCGGTCACGATGACGCTGGGCAACCTGGTCGCGCTGCGGCAGCGGACCGCGATCCGGCTGCTCGCCTGGTCGTCGGTCGCCCAGTCCGGCTACATGCTCGCGCCCCTCGCGGTCGGCGCGAACCGCCTCCCCGAGGCCGTCGCCGCCACCACCGCCTACGTCGCCCTCTACGCCGTCATGAACCTCGGCGCGTTCGCCGTCGTGATCGGCTTCCGCCGCCGCACCGCCGGACGCCTCAGCCCGTCCTGGGACACCCTCGACGACTACCGCGGCCTCGCCCGCCGCAGCCCCGCCGTCGCCACCGCCCTCGCCTTCTTCCTGATCTGCCTCGCCGGCCTGCCGCCGGGCGTGATGGGGCTGTTCGCGAAGGTCGTCGTGTTCCGCGCGACCGTCGCGGGCGGCGTCACCTGGCTCGCCGCCGTGATGGCGGTCAACACGGTGATCGGCCTCTACTACTACCTCGTCTGGGCCGCGCGGCTGTTCACGCCCGCGCCCGGCCCGTCCTACGACCCGGCGCCCGGCCTGCCCGTCCGCTCCGCCATCGCCGCCACCGCGGCCGGTGCCCTCGTCCTGTCGGCCGCGCCCCAGATCGTCCTGCAGACGGTGACTCAGGCCACTTAGGGCGGGAACGTTCACCCAGGTCAAACCGTTGATGCTCATGGGGCAACCGACGGGGAGGCAGGCGGAAGTGCAGTTCAACGGTGTCAGGACGGCAGCGCTGATCGCCGCGCTGTCGGCATTGATGCTCGCCGCCGGGTACGTGATCGGCGGCGGCGCCGGGCTGACGATCGCCCTGATCGCCGCACTCGGCACCAACGGCGTCGCCTACGTGTTCAGCGACCGGATCGCGCTGCGCTCCATGCGCGCCCACCCGGTCGGCGAGGTCGAGGCCCCGCTGCTGTACCGGCTCGTCCGGGAGCTGTCGAACTCCGCGCACCAGCCGATGCCGCGCCTGTACGTCTCGGAGACCCGCCAGCCCAACGCGTTCGCCACCGGACGCAACCCGCGCAACGCCGCCGTCTGCTGCACCCGCGGCATCCTCCAGACGCTGGACGAGCGGGAACTGCGCGCCGTCCTCGGCCACGAGCTGTCGCACGTCTACAACCGCGACATCCTCATCTCCTCGGTCGCCGCTGCCATCGCGACCGTCATCACCTACCTGTCCTACCTGGCGATCTTCCTCCCCGGCCGCTCCGAGGACGACGACGGCCCCGGCCTCCTCGGCGCCCTCATGCTGCTGGTCCTCGGCCCCGTGGCCGCCGCCGTCGTGCAGATGGCGATCAGCCGCACCCGCGAGTTCTCCGCCGACGCCTCCGGCGCCCTCCTCACCGGCGATCCGCTCGCCCTGGCCTCCGCCCTCCGCAAGATCGACGCCGGAACCCGGGCGATGCCGCTGCCCCAGGACCCCGAACTGGCCACCACCAGCTCCCTGATGATCGCCAACCCGTTCTCCGGCGCGGGCATCGGCAAGCTGTTCTCCACCCACCCCCCGGTCGCCGAGCGCATAGCCCGCCTGGAGCGCATGGCCGGCGGCCGCTGAGTCCGGGGGACTCCACGCCGGCCCAGCACCCGAGCAAGTTTTGCCGCCCACGCGACCGAACCATTCCGGAGGCCGCTGCGTCATAACACCGAACGCGCCGGCCCCTTCTGCGGGGGATGGGGCCGGCGCGCTCCCTCGGCGACTACCTGTAGTTCACGAACTGAAGCGCCACATCAAGATTCTTCCCCTTGAGCAGCGCGATCACCTCCTGCAGGTCGTCCCTCTTCTTGGAAGTGACCCGCAGCTCGTCCCCCTGGATCTGGGCCTTGACCCCCTTCGGCCCCTCCTCCCGGATGATCTTCCCGATCTTCTTCGCGTCGTCCTGCTCGATGCCCTCCTTGAGGCCCACGCCCAGCTTGTGCACCTTGCCCGACGGCTTCGGCTCACCGGCATCGATCGCCTTCAGCGAGATCCCCCGCTTCACGAGCTTGTCCTTCAGCACGTCGAGCACGGCGTTGGCCCGCTCCTCCGTGTTCGCCTGGATCTCGATCGACTCACCCGACCACTTGATCCCCGCGTCCACGTTCCGGAAGTCGAACCGGTTGGCCACCTCCTTGGCGGCCTGGTTCAGCGCGTTGTCGACCTCCTGCCGGTCGAGCTTGCTGACGATGTCAAAAGAGCTGTCCGCCATCGCACACACATCCCCTCAGCAGCAACGTTCACGGTCCACCGAGCTTAGCGATCAAGCCCACGCTCCGATGTCACACCCACTCCCACGGTCCGCTATTCTTTCCAGAGCCGTCGCGCAAGCGACGCCACGGCGGGTTGCCCGAGTGGCCAATGGGAGCGGACTGTAAATCCGTCGGCTTAGCCTACGCAGGTTCGAACCCTGCACCCGCCACACATGCTGAAACAGCCTCTGACCAGTGCAAACGGTCGGAGGCTGTTCGCTCTCCAAGATCCCCCGCATGCAGTCAGACGCCACCGAACGCAGCCGCATGTCACTGGTCCCGGAATATACGCGGAATGAGTCCGAGCGCGTTCCCGCAGGTCGCGCCGGGAACAGCGAAGGGGCTCCGGCGCAAACCGGAGCCCCAGGAGGACAGGCCAGACCAGTCATCAAGGTGCGGCGGCGCTCAGGCCGTTGCGCGGCCCCGCGCCAGCCCGCCCGGAGCGGGCGTCGGTCACCGGACGGCCGCGCCGGGCCGCGCATCGCGAGCACTCTGCCCAGCCCTCCAGCCGCAGGCGGTCACGGGGGCGCGCCGCCGCCCGTCCTCTGGTCGCATGTGGCCGAGGTCTTCTCTGCCTCCAGCGGGGGCACTCTGACTCTGGGAAGCTCAGGCGGGGGGTGCTGTGGGAGGCCCACAGGACCAGACCCAGCCGCGCGGAGCAATCACGGAACGGACGGCCCCGTTCGTGCTGTGCAGGGCCGCCCGTTCGCAGGTCAGGGTCTAGCTACTCGTCTTCTTGGTCACTCCACCCTGCCGAGTGCAAGCGCCGTACATCCTCGCCGGGAGAAGGTTCATCTACCGGCCCCAGCCCGTTCCCACCTGCGCCGGAGGCTGGTTCGGGAGCGTCGTCGGTGTGTCGCCGTGGTCCACCGTGCGCGTACCGCGACGGGGCAGGACACGCTGCCAGCGCTGTGTTGACGCGCCAGTTCGTGGACCGTCGACGCAGTGAGCATACGCGCTTTGGAGCATGACCATCGAATGCCCGGGGCGACCGCGAGGCCGGGGGTCGCCCGGACGCGGGACGTGTGCGGGTGTCTCACAGTTCGGGGTCGAAGACGGGCCTGTTCTCCGCTTCGGCGACCAACTCGTCGTCGGGCACGCCGATGTTCTGGCAGGCGGTCAAGCGCCACTGGCCGTCTTCCTTCGCCATGACCCACAGCGGGGAGCCCACGTCCGGCCCGTCCGGTGTCCGGTACACCTGGCGCAGCTTGACAGCGGCCACGTCGGGGCGGATGAACAGCACGTGCTCCAGTTCGAACGTGAGCGACATGCCCTGCATCCCGCCGGGGAGCACCTGGTGCGTGAACGCCGAGATCTCGTCCAGGCCGAAGAGGCGCTTGCCGCCGCCCGTCGTCCAGATCGCGTCGGCCCGGAACAGGCGGAGGAACTCGTCGGGGAGCTCGTTGTTCTGGGCGTGTTCGACCGTGGCGACCACCTGCTTGATCGCTTCGATCTCGGTCTCAAGGGTCTGTGTATCGATATCCGTCGCACTCATGAAAGCCACGATTGAACATCGACCATGCTTGAGGTCAAGAGGCGGGGGGCCGCGGCCTCGCAGTCCGACGGGACCCACCCATCGCGGAATGTGGAACGGGCGGCCCCGTTCGTGCAGGGTGGGGCCGCCCGGAGGTGGTGGGGTGCGGGGTCAGCC
>NZ_SMKH01000282.1 GCF_004348515.1 Actinomadura sp. KC345
CCGCCAACCCGCACCGCCCGAACCCGCACCGCCCGACGGCAAGGGCGACGGGATGAAGGCGGTCCGCAGGCGGCTGGTGTCGCTGGTCGCCGGGAACATGGCGGCGCGGATGGGGGCACTGGCGTCGCTGGGGGTCGCGACGATCCTCGTCGCGCGGGTCGGCGGGCCGGAGCTGGTCGGGGCGTTCACGCTCGTCCGGATCCTGCCGGGCCTGCTGTGCCACCTGTCGAACGCGGGCCTGCCGGCCGCCGCGCCCTACTTCCTGGCGCGGGACCGCGACCAGAGCCGGGTGCGGCCGACGCTCGCCATGCTGACCGTGGTCGGGGCGGTCCTGGCGGGTCTCGTCTGGCTCGCGCTGAGCCCACTGCTCTTCCTCGTGTTCTTCAAGTCGTTCGGGGTCTGGGTGACGCTCGCCGCGGCCGTCCCGGCGTTCACGCAGGGATTCGTGTCCGTCGGGAAGGGCTTCCTCCAGGGGACCGACGACCCGCACGGCGCGAGCCTCGCCATCGCGGTCGAGGAGTTCGTGTTCCTGCCGATCTACGTCATGATCCTGGTGGCCTGGCACGGGACGGGCGCGCTCGTCCTCGGGCTCGTGCTCGCCGATATCGCCGCCGCCGCGTGGATCGTACGGCGGCTGAGGCGGCGCGGGTTCTTCCGCGGCTGGGGGCGGCCGGACGCGCGGCTCGGCAGGACGGTCGCCGGATACGGGTTCCGGGGCTACGTCGGCCAGCTCATCGACCTCCTCCAGCTCCGCTTCGACATGGCGCTGCTGGGCGCGCTCGCCGGGCCGAAGGTCCTGGGCGTCTACACGGTCGCGAGCAAGTTCGCGGAGCTGGTGCAGCTGCCCGGCCTCGCCGTGAACTACGTGCTGTACCCCGACTTCGCGCGGGAGGACAGGAGGAGTGCGGCGCGCCGCACCGCGGCCCTCATCCTGCCCGCGCTCGGCGTCTCCGTGCTCGCCGCGCTGCCGCTCGCGCTCATCGCCGGGACGGCGCTGCCGTGGGTGTTCGGCGACGTGTTCGACGAGGCCGTCGTGCCCACCTACATCCGTCTCGCCGGGGTCGTCACGTTCGGGGTGACCGGCCTCGTCATGGCCTACCTGTACGGGGTCGGGCGGCCGGGCGCCGCCTCGACCGGTCAGGGAATCGGCCTGGTGGTCGTCGTCGTGCTCGGCATCGTCCTGATCCCGGCGCACGGCGCGGAGGGCGCCGCGGTCGCGACGTCCATCTCCTTCATCGCCACGACCGCGGCACTGCTGGCCTGGTTCCAGCGCGTCAGGAACAAGGGGTGATCATGTCCGGGGACCTCATCGCTCGTCCCGTCGACCCGTCCGGCGGCATCCCGCCCTCGCGCGGCCGGCGGGCGCTGGACATCGCCGGCGCGCTCGCCGGGCTGCTGCTGTTCTCCGTCCCGCTGGTGGTCATCTACCTGCTGGTGCGGCTGACCAGCCGGGGACCGGGGATCTTCCGGCAGACCCGGGTCGGGCAGGGCGGCCGGCCGTTCACCATCTACAAGTTCCGGACGATGCGGCAGAACGTCGGCGGCATCAAGGTCACCGCGACCAGCGACCCGCGGGTGACCCGGCTCGGCCGGCTGCTGCGCCGCTGGTACCTGGACGAGTTACCGCAGCTCGCGAACGTGCTGCGCGGCGACATGACGCTCGTCGGGCCGCGCCCGGAGACCTACGACCTCGCGGAGTACTACCAGGAGCGCTGGCGGTGGGTCTTCGACCACCGGCCGGGGATGACGGGCGTCTCCCAGGTCAGGTTCCGCGACTCCGACGTGCTCCCTTCCGGCGAGGAGGTCGACCTCGCCTTCTACGTGGAACGGCTCGCCCCGGCGCAGGCCGCCGTCGACGCGGTGTACCTGAGCGACCCGTCGATGCGCGCGACGCTCCGGACCCTGGCCCAGACGGTCTGGTACGTCCTGGGATTCGACGTCCCGCCACTGCGGGTATCGGCTGATGGGAAGGTGACGGAGGAGGCGCCGCCGTCCGACGCCGCCCGCCCCGCGGAGGAGCGCGGCTCCGCCGCCTAGCGCCGGGAAAGGGACCGCATGCATGTCCGGAGCGTCCGGCTCAGGCTCACGGCCGCCGTCGCCGCGGTCGTGCTGGCCGCCGGCCTCCTGCTCGGTTCCGCGCTGCGCGCGGACCGCTCCGGCCACGAGCCGTACCGGGGACCGCTCGCCTCCCCCAGCGCCCCCGCGGCGAAGCCGGGCACGACGCGCCGCATCGCGCTGAACACCGAGCCCGCCGACTACCCGCGGCTGCGGGAGCTCGGCTACGACCTCGTGGACGTCATGGCCGACGCGTCCCAGGTCGCCGGCGTCCCGCCGGGGATGCAGGCGCTCCTGTGGGTCGGCAACTTCCACTGCGAGGACTTCGAACTCGACCTCGAAGCGTTCCGGCGCGCCGTCGACGAGTTCGGACGCGACCCGCGCGTGTTCGGGTGGTACCTGTCCGACGAGCCGGACACCGGCGACTGCCCGGAGATCGCCGAGGACATCCGGCAGCGCGCCGAGTACGTCGCGCGGAACGCCCCCGGGCAGATCTCCTACATCTCGATGACCGACTTCCCGATGAGGCCCCTGGCCCGCGTCGGCATCGACCTGTTCGGCCTGGATCCCTACCCCTGCGAGGGCTCGGCGGAAGTCCGCGAGCATTGCGACATCGGGGCGATCGACCGGATGGTCACCATGGCCGACGCCGCCGGAGTCCCCCGTGACAGGATCGCGCCCGTCCTGCAGACGTTCGGGCAGAGCTGCTCCGACGGCGACGAGCAGTACTGGCTGCCCACCGAGCCCCAGTTCCGCGAGATCCTCGCCCGCTGGGACCGGCTGGCGCCGCGTCCCCCGCTGGAGGTCTCCTACTCCTGGGGCCACCAGGACGAATGGGCCTGCCCCACCCTCGCCGACGCGACCGGCGGCGACCATCCCGACCTGCAGAGCATCATGAAGGCCCGCAACCGGGGCTAGTTCTGCCGCTCCGCCGGGCTAGTTCTGCCGCTCCGCGACGGCCGGCTGGTCGTTCCCGGCCGGGAACGGAACCTCCATGGACCCGAGCTTCAGAGCCAGAACTTCCATCAGACCAACGACCAGAACGAACCCGACGGCGATCAGGCCAAGCCTCTTGCGGTCCACCCCGCACACCCCTTAAAACCCCAGTTGAACTGGGAAAACCTTAACACATCATGATCTAGCCACCGTTATCTGGACACAGTGTGTATCCATATTGTTACAACCGATGCGAGCACCGGCCATTACACCGACGCCAGCCACCACAGCAACCCCGCAACGACCCAAACCCCTGCGATCGCGTCCGAAGGCAGGTTGCGAGCGAAGCGAGAAACCTGATCGCGCAGCGAGCCGCAAGGCGAGTTCGGAGCGATGCAGCGATCGCACCGCAGTGCCCGCCGAAGGGAGGGCCTTCAAGGCCCGACCGCCAAGGGCACTGCAAATCAGCACAGCCTCCGGCTGGTGAGATTGGCGGCTCTGGCGTTGACGCACTCGCCGGTGGCCAGGTCGAAGGCGAAGTTGTGGGCGAGGCAGTGGATCTCGCCGTCGCGGACGATGGCGCCCACGGAGAGGTCTTCGCCGGCGTGGGGGCAGTAGCGGGGGATGTCATAGCGGACGCCGCCGGATTCGACGGTGATGCGTTCGCTTTCGTCCCGGCCGGTCTCGTAGGCCTCGACGGCCTTCAGCGCGGGGGCGTTGGCGTGTTTGAGCAGGCCGACGAGGTGGTCGTTGTAGAGGTCGGGGTCGCGGTAGAGGCTGACGCGGAACGAGATGAGCAGGTCCTCCCAGGCCAGGCGGCCGGTGAGGATGCCGTTCACCCAGCGGCCCGCGGCGGTGATCCGGTAGTGGGGCCGGACCTCGGGGGACGCCTTCGAGACCGTGAGCCCGTCCGGCGCGAAGTCCACGTCCCAGACGCCGCCGTTCGGGCCCGTGACGTCGAACCGGACGATCATGGCGATCCGCCGCAGGAAGTAGTCGCTGAGGCCGCCCAGGTACTCGAAGTGGGCGACGAAGCGGTCGTAGAGGTCGGGGCCGGGCTCGGGGTGGGCCCCGACAACCTCGGCGATGGCGGGCGCGCGGTCGGCGGCGTAGCGGTCGAGGTAGTCGGCGGGGTCGGCGAAGGAGAACCCGGCCGACACCGGGTCGCGGACGCATTCGCCGGTGTCGAGGTCGAGGGTGTCGCCGGGCTTGAAGCAGTCCCAGCGCTGCTGCGGGAGATGCTCGCGCAGCCAGGTGGTGGAGACGTCCGGGTCGCAGAACGCGCCGTCGCGCTGGTCGAGGACCCAGTTCAGATGGGCGACCTCCGCGTCCAGGAAGCAGGGCGGGCCGGCGAACGGGACGGCGAGCTCCGGCGCGGTCTGCCGGACGAGGCGCTGCACGGCGCGGAGCTTGGACACCCGCTTGTCCATGGAGACCTTGGCCATCGCCTCGGACGGGTACTCGTAGCAGATCGGGTGCCAGGAGGCGCCGGACGTCTGCAGCGCCATCAGATCGAGCCGGCCGCCCGCCAGGTGCTTGGCGCGGCGTGCCTGCGCGGCGGTGAGCCGGGCGTCGTTGCAGTGCAGCAGACCCCGGCCGTCGGCGACGATGAGAAAGGCGGCGTCATGGCACATCGGCGAGAGTTCCGGAATCGCGGTGATCCAGGACCCGCGATTGTCGAGGGGGAATTTCTCCCACTCCGTCAACTCGATTACCTGGCGACCGCCGGCGGCGGCGAGCATCCGTTCCCGGAAGGCCGGTCCCGGATAGCGCGGAATGAGGATTCGGGTCCGTGCCGGAAGCCGGTCGATGACCCAGGGATCGAAGTGATCTAGATGTTCGTGCGAGACGGCGACCCAGTCGGCGTCGAGCACCGTGGCGAGGTCGAGGTGATCGTTTCTCGGATACTGGTGCCAGGCTCCGAGAAAGGCCCCCGAGGGATCGAGCCACGGGTCCGCCAGCAGGTGGAACGCCGCCGCGTCCACCGCCACCCCCGCATGTCCCAGAAATGTGACCGTCGGCATGTGGCCACTGTCTCCGCGCACACCCGCCGGCACACCCGCAGGAATGCGCAAAGCGGCTACGCCGTAGGCATGAAAGAAAGGCGCATAGAGAGCCGGAGCAAGAAACGACTATCCAGGCTGAGACGCTCCGATAATGGACGAAGTTTACTCCGTCCAAGCGTATGTCCACTTCTGGACATGAACTGGTCTGTTGCGGTCAATTGACTGGACACGCACAGGCCGGCGGGGCGACCGTCTAAGACGGTGCTGGAATAGGGACGGGGGTTCTCATGAACAACGGGCGGTCTCGTTCGTCTCCGGAGGACGCTCCCGCGGGTGTGGGGACACTCGCGGCGGCGGCTCCGCGGACGTCCGGACCCGAGGGCGGGCCGGGCGCCGCCCTCGGGGGGCGGTCACTGTGGCGCAGGAGGCTCCGCCACGACATCCGGCACGAACTCGGCACGATCATCATGCTCGCCTCGGCGGTCGTGGTCGCCGACGACGTCGGCGACGCCAGCCGGGCCCGCGTCGAGCAGATCCTCGGTGAGACCCGCTGGCTGGACCACCTGCTGCGGCGCCTGGACGAGGGCGACGGTCCCGACGAGGACGACCGGCCGCTGCCCCGCCCCGAGCGCATCCGCGTGGACGACCTCACCACCGAGGTCGTCACCGGCATGCGTCTCGCCACCCCGCTGGAGGTGTGCTTCACCGGCGGCGAGGCATGGGCCCACATGGACCCGGTCGCCCTCTGGCGCGCGGTCCGCAACGTCCTCGACAACGCGTGCCGTGTCGCCGAGGGGCGCGTGGACGTGCGGGTCGAGGCGGATCAGGGCTGGGTCGTCATCCAGGTCGACGACGACGGCCCCGGATTCGGCGCGGACGGAGGCGCGCCCCAGGGCGGGCCGGAGTCCGGGCGCGCCCGGCGGCGCGGCGGGCTCGCGTCGCTCGGGCTGGGCATCGTCCACGATCTCATCTCCGGCTACGGCGGCAGCCTGGAGATCCGCACCTGCGAGATGGGCGGGGCACGCGTGCGGATGCTGCTTCCCGCGGCGCCGCCCCCGGACGCGGACGAGCAGGCCGCCGATCCGCACGCCGACGACTGGCGGCGCCACCCATGAGACTGATCATCTGCGATGACCACGCGGTCTTCGCCGAGTCGCTGTCGCTGGTGCTGACGGACGCCGGGCACAGCGTGGTCGGCGTGACCTACTCCCCCGCGGACGCGCTGCCCTTGCTGCGGGCCAGGCAGCCCGACGCAGGCCTGATCGACCTGCAGTACCCGTCCGGCACGGCGCTCGACTGGATACCGAGGCTGCGGGCCGCGTCGCCTCGGACGGACTTCGTCGTCCTCTCCGGGTTCCTTGAGCAGCCGGTACTGGACGCCGGGGTCGCGGCGGGCGTGCGGGGGTTCGCCCACAAGGGCCAGCAGGCCGGCGACATCCTCCGCGTCCTGCGCCGCGTGGCCGACGGCGAGGTCGTCGTCGACCAGGTGACCCGGCGGGGCGCGTCGCGGCCGCGCAGCCAGGCGCAGCAGGTCGCGCGGTTCCTCACGCCGCGCGAGCGCGAGGTGCTGACCCGCCTGGTGCGCGGCGAGTCGACGCAGGCGCTGGCGAAGGCGATGGGGGTGACGCGCAGCACGGCGCGCAGCCATGTGCAGAGCGTGCTGAGCAAGCTCGGCGTTCATTCGCAGCGGGAGGCGGTGATCGAGGCGGCCCGGCACGGCCTGGTCAGCGTGGAGACCGGTGAATGGCTCGCCGGCTGAGCCTCGCCGGACACCTCCAGGGGGCCGGATACCTCCCGGGGAGTAGGGACGCACACTCCTTCCGGCCGACGTTGATCCGGATGCCGATGACTTAACGTGCAGTCATGAGCAACCACCCGCCCGGCCCGGTCCGGCACTGGCCGAGTCCCGGCCGGTGGCCGGTGTGGGTCGTCCCGGCGTTCCTCGCGTTCTTCCAGATCGTCGGGTCGCTCGGCGCGCAGAGCGGCGGGGGGCACGGCGAGCCCGGCGGCCCTCCGTGGGCGCAGAGCGACGGCGCGTCCGGCATCGGCCGCACCGATCTCGACGTGCTCGGCTTCGGCCTCCTCCTGGCCGGCCCGGCGCTGCTCCTGCTGCGCCGCCGGCACCCGGTGCTGACGCTGGCCGCGACGGGGGCGGTGACCGTCCTGTACCTGCTGCGCGCCTACACCTACGGCCCGTTCGTCTTCTCCATGGTCGTCGCGATGGTGGCGGCGATCGTCGCCGGGCACCGGCTGGTCACCTGGGCCGGGACGGGCATCGGCCTCGCCGCCTACTTCGGCCTGACCGCCCTGATCGGCGTCCCGGTGGAGGAGCGGGGGTCCGGCGGGGCGTTCCCGGCGGAGGAGCCGACCCTCGCCGGGGCGACGTTCGTGACCGGGTGGGCGCTGCTGGTGCTGGTCACCGCCGAGCTGCTCCGGATGCGCGGGCAGCGCGCCGCCGAGACGGCCCGCATCCGCGCCGAGGAGGAGCGCCGCCAGGCCAGCGAGGAGCGGCTGCGGATGGCGCGGGAACTGCACGACGTCCTCGCCCACAACATCTCGATGATCAACGTCCAGGCCGGGGTGGCGCTGCACCTGATCGACGAGAACCCCGAGCAGGCCCGGACGGCGCTCGCCGCCATCAAGGAGGCCAGCAAGGACGCGCTCACCGAGATGCGCGGGGTGATCGGCGCGCTGCGGGCGCAGGGCGAGACCGCGCCGCGCACCCCCACCGCGGGCCTCGGCCGGCTGGAGGACCTCGCCGCACGGGCTCGCTCGGCCGGCCTGCGCGTCGAGATCGAGATCACCGGGGACCGCCGTCCGCTGCACGCGGGCACCGACCTGGCCGCGTTCCGCATCGTCCAGGAGTCGCTGACGAACGTGACCCGCCATGCCGGGCCCGGCCCGGTGACGGCGCGGGTCCACATCGCCTACGGTGAGCACGAGATCGTGGTGCGGGTCGAGGACGACGGCCAGGGGGTCTCCCTCCTGGACGACCACACGGGCGGCAGCGGGATCCGGGGCATGCGCGAACGGGCGGCGGCGCTCGGCGGCGCGTTCGACGCCGGGCCGCGGCCCGGCGGCGGGTTCCGGGTGCGCGCCCGGCTCCCCCTGACCGAGGAGGCGGACGTGACCGAGGCTCAGAAGGGCTGAACATGCGGTTCTCTGGTGGAACGCCGGATGGAGAAGGCTCAATGATCAAGGTCATGCTCGCCGACGACCAGGTGCTGGTCCGGGCCGGGTTCCGGGCGCTGCTCGACGCGCAGCCCGACATCGAGGTCGTCGGGGAGGCCGGTGACGGCGAGGAGGCGGTGGCGCAGGCGCGCCGGCTGCGTCCCGACATCATCCTGATGGACATCCGGATGCCGGGCCTCGACGGCCTGGAGGCCACCCGCCGGATCGCGGCGGACGACCGGCTCGACGGCGTCAAGATCGTGATTCTCACCACGTTCGAGCTGGACGAGTACGTCTTCGAGGCGCTGCGCGGCGGCGCGAGCGGGTTCCTGGTCAAGGACACCGAGCCGATGGAGCTGGTCCACGCCGTGCGGGCCGTCGCGGACGGGGACGCGCTGCTGTCGCCCAGCGTGACCCGGCGTCTGATCGCCGAGTTCGCCGCGCGGGCCAAGGAACCGGCGCCGTCGCCGCGGCTGAACGCGCTGACCGAGCGGGAGCGGGAGGTCATGGCGCTGGTCGGCGAGGGGCTGTCGAACGAGGAGATCGCCGCCCGGCTGGTGGTGAGCCCGGCGACCGCCAAGACCCACGTCAGCCGCACCATGGTGAAGCTCAACGCCCGCGACCGCGCCCAGCTCGTGGTCCTCGCCTACGAGTCCGGGCTGGTCAAACCCGGCTGGCTACCCTAGAAACCCTCCAGCGGGCCGATTCGCTGTCGTCGTCCGCCGGGTCATGACAGGGTGGACGGCACAGCCGTCCTGGACGCGAAGGAGTCCGGTGCCGAACGACACGAGGATCCTGGCCGTCGACGACCGCGAGGAGAACCTGACCGCCCTCGCGGCCGTCCTGGACGCGCTTCCGGTGGACGTGGTGCCGGTGACCTCCGGGCAGGCCGCCCTCAAGGAACTGCTGAACGACGACTTCGCGCTGATCCTGCTCGATGTCGTGATGCCGGAGATGGACGGCTTCGAGACCGCGGGCCACATCAAGTCCCGTCCCCGCACCCGCGACATCCCGATCATCTTCCTCACCGCGGGAGGCGGGTCCGGCGAGCAGGCGTTCCGCGGCTACTCCGCAGGCGCGGCGGACTACCTCACCAAGCCGTTCGACCCGTGGCTGCTGCGCGCCAAGGTCTCGGTCTTCGTCGACCTGCACCGCCGCAACCTGCAGCTCCAGCGGCAGGCGAAGCTGCTGCGGCAGTCCCTCACCGAGGGCGAGGAGGGCGGCGCCCTGTCGGGCTGCGAGCGGTTCCTGTCCGCGCTCGACGAGCGCCTCCAGCGGGTCGAGGAGGACGCGGCCCGGATTCGCGCCGGCGAACCGGCGGACGACCTCGGCGACCACGTCGCCGAACTGCGCCTCGCCCTGGACGCCCTCTCAGCGGGCACCTGAACTCCCGCCGGTGTACGTCGGCCGGTGAACGTCAGCCGGTGCCTGAGCGCGCCGGGGCGCTGATCGGGGGCGCCTGAGCGGCCGCCCCCGGCTGGAGCTTGCCGCGCAGGATGAACGCGCCCGCCAGCACCGCCGCGACGACGAGGATCACCGCGATCGTGACGATCAGGAGCGTCTTGCGGCGTTCCGCCCGGTCGCCCGCGGGGCCGTGGACGGGAGGCGGCGGTGGCTGCTGCCAGTTCGTGTACTGCTGCGGCTGCTCCCAGGGCGGCGGTGTGTGCGGAGGAAGGTTCTGCGACTGGGAGGGCGGCGGCGCCCACTCGGTCTCCAGAAACGTCCGCGCCTCCTGGTCCTTGCCGGGGCGCGGCGGCGGAGGCGGAGGGAACGCCGATCCGCTCTTGTCCCGCCCCTGGTCGTAGCC
>NZ_SMKH01000283.1 GCF_004348515.1 Actinomadura sp. KC345
CCGTGAACCCCACCCGCCGACCCTGACCGGAGGAAGCCGAGCAGCAACCCCGACCACGCGCGCGAGCGCGCTGACTGACCGGTGAGGCGACGCCGGAGGCGAGCCTCACGAAGCGAGCCGCCAGGCGAGCGCAGTGGGCCGTTGCTGCATTAAACACGCGTGTCTTCGGGGGCCCGGAGGCGTGTGAGGACCTGCACCGGATCGGACAGGACCTCGGCGAAGGCGAACTCGGCGGCGCCCACGATGGTCGTGTCGTCCCCGAGGGCGGGGGTGCGGAGCTTGACCCTCTCGCGCGGCGCGGCGAGGGCGCTGGTCGCCAGGACGCTGCGGATCTGCGCGGCGGCGCCGAGGTAGATGTCGCGGAGCGTCCCCCCGAAGACGACCATGCCCGGGTTGAAGACGTTGACGAGGTTGGCGACGCCGAGGGCGAGCCAGCCGCCGACCCGGTGCAGCGCCTCCCGCGCGGCGATGTCGCCGGCGTCGGCGGCCGCGACGACGGCGCGGACCGCGTCGCGGCCGGGCTGGTCGGGGCTCTCCTCGCGGCCGGCGTGGGCGAGCAGCGTCCGCTCGCCCACCTCGGCCTCCAGGCAGCCCCTGGACCCGCAGGCGCAGAGCCGCCCGCCCGGGTTGATGATCATGTGGCCGATCTCGCCGCCGAAGCCCTCGTCCCCGCCGAGCAGCCGGCCGTGCGCGATGATGCCGCCGCCGACACCGACGTCGCCGTGCAGGTAGATGAGGTTGTCGCAGCCCACTCCGGCGCCGCGCTCGTGCTCGGCGAGGGCGCCGAGGTTGGCGTCGTTGCAGACCGAGACGGGGATGCCGAGGCCGAGGCGGCGCGACAGGGCGTCGCCGAGCCTCAGTTCGCCGACGTCGAGGTTGGGGCCGAACATGATGGTGTCGTCGGAGCGGCGGACGGTGCCGGGGAAGCCGAGCGTGGCACCGACGCAGACGGTGTCGCTTCCGGCCTTGCGGACGAGGGACCGGGCGCCGGCGACGAGCGCGCCGAGCAGCTCGGCGGGGTCGGAGTCGCGGGCCCGCACGCCCTCGCGGCGGTCCAGCACGACGCCGCCGAGCCCGACGCGCGCGACGACGAACCGGTCGACCCCCGCCTCGAACGCCAGCACGTACACCCGGGTGGACTCGGGCCGGACCACGAGCGACGGCCGCCCGGCACGCCGCCCGGGACCGCGCGGCAGCTCCTCGCGGACGAGCCCGGCGGCGGTGAGGTCGGCGGTGAGCGCCATGATCGTGCTGCGGTTGAGGCCGAGGGACTCGGCGAGCGTCGCGCGCGAGGCCGGGCCGCGCAGATGCACGAACCGCAGCAGTGTCCCGAGGTTGTGGCGCCGGATGTCCTCCTGGGACGGGCCGCCCTTCATCATCGGCGCAGCCCCAGCTCTCCGCTGACACCCGAGGTGATCAGCTCGACGACCTGGCGGTGGGTGATGTCGGCGGTCCTGACCTGGGCGACCATCCGGCCGAGGTACAGCGCGGCGATCCGGTCGGAGACCGCGAAGACGTCGTTCATGTTGTGCGAGATCAGCACGACGGCCAGGCCCTTGTCGGCGAGCCGGCGGACGATCTCCAGCACCTGCTGGGTCTGCGCCATGCCGAGCGCGGCGGCGGGCTCGTCCAGGATCACGACCTTGCTGTCCCACAGGACGGCGCGGGCGATCGCGACGGTCTGCCGCTGCCCGCCCGACAGCGTCGCGACCCGCTGCCGGACCGAGCCCATCGTGCGGACGGCGAGGCCGGACAGCGTCGTGCGCGCCATCTCCTCCATCGCGGTCTCGTCCAGCATGAAGCCGCGGCGCTGCTCGCGGCCGAGGAACAGGTTCTGGACGATGTCGAGGTTCTCGCAGAGCGCGAGGTCCTGATGGACGATCTCGATCCCGAGCCGGGCGGCGTCCCGGGGGCTGCCCGGCCGCACCGGCCGGCCCTCGAAGCGGTACTCGCCCGCGTCGAAGGGGTGGATGCCGCCGATGCACTTGACCAGGGTCGTCTTGCCGGCTCCGTTGTCGCCGACGAGCGCGGTGACCTCGCCGGGATAGGCGGAGAACGCGATGTCCTGGAGGACCTTCACGGAGCCGAAGCTCTTGTCGATACCACGCAGGTCAAGGGCTGGCGTCACTGACATGCCGAGAGGCTCCCACCGTGCCGCGCCGCCGCCGCGCGGCAGGCGGTCGTGGTCGAGGAGATTACCAGTTCGCCTCCACGGCCCGAAACCACCGGACGGCCCGGCAGGGGGGCCTGCAGGGCCGGGCCGTCCGGCGGGGCCGGGGAGCCGATGGCGCGGGCCAGCGGCTCCCCGGCTTCCCCGGCGGTGTTCACGGAGTCACCGGGTCCATCGGGGTCATCTCCCCGCGCTCGACCGCCGACGCCTGGCCAGCGCGTCCATGCTCGCGGCCAGCAGCAGCACCAGCCCGGTGATGAGGAAGCTGAGGTAGGCCTTGGTGCCCAGGAGCCCCAGCCCGTTCTCGATCGTGGCGATGACCAGCCCGCCGAACACGGCGTCACGGGCCTTGCCGCGGCCGCCGAACAGGCTCGTCCCGCCGATGACGGCGGCGCCGACCGCGTAGAGCAGCGTGGTGTCGCCGCCGGCGTTGGTGGCGACGGAGTTGAGCCGGGACGCGGCCACGATGCCGCTGATCGCCGCCAGCCCGGAACCGATCATGAAGACCGAGATCCGGATGCGGACCACGTTGATGCCGGCGCGGCGGGCGGCCTCGGCGTTGCCGCCGACGGCGTAGATGTGCCGTCCGAAGGACGTCCGGCCGAGCAGGAACGTGCAGGCGACGAGCAGCGTGCCCACGAGCAGCACGCCCCACGGGATGCCGCCGATCCAGGCGATCGGGCTCGCCGCCCGGTCCTGGCTGAGCACGGCGGTGACGATCAGCAGAACCGCCGCGACGAGGGCGGACTGGCCGAGGACCAGCGCGAGCGGCTTGGAGACGAGATTGCGCTTCTGCTGGCTGCGCCAGCGCAGCAGCTGCGTGGCGGCGTAGGCCACGGAGCAGACCACGGCGAGCGTCCAGCCGAGTGCCACCGGCATGTTCTTACTCGCCAGTGCCACGATGACGTCGTCGCGGACGGGCACGGTGCCGCCCTCGCCGATCAGCCACAGGGTGAAGCCCTGCAGGCCGAGGAAGAACGCGAGCGAGACGACGAACGAGGGGATTCTCAGGACGGCGACCAGCCAGCCGATCGTCGCGCCGATGATGATGCCGACGGCGATGGCACAGATCACCGCCACGTACCACGGCTGCCCGGACTGGGCGAGCAGCTTCGCCATCACGGCGGCGCTGAGGCCGCTCGCCACGCCCGCGGACAGGTCGATCTCGCCCACCAGCAGGACGAAGACCAGCCCCATGGCGAGGATGGTGATCGGGAGCGCCTGCGTGGAGAGGTTCGCGAGGTTGCCGGCGCTGAGGAAGGTGCCGGGCTTGAGGATGGTGAACAGGACGAACAGCGAGAGGAGGCCGACGATGGCGGGAAGGGCTCCCAGCTCACCGGACTTGATCTTGCTCCAGTAGTCCAGGAGCGACGACTTCAGGTCGCCTTCGCGCAGGTCGTTGGCGAAGTCGGAGTCCGCCAGCTTGACGGCGGCGGCCTCTTTGCTCTCGGGGATGTCGGTGGCCACGTGGTCCCCCTTCAGATGCTCTCGGCGGCGACCTGCGGCGCGAGGCCGAGATCGCCGGAACGGCCGGCGGTGATGAGCTCCACGACCTGGCCGTGGGAAACCTCGTCGGTCGAGACGTCGGCGGCGACCTGTCCGAGGTAGAGCGCGGTGATGCGGTCGGCCACCTCGAACACGTCGTTCATGTTGTGCGAGATGAGCACGACGGCGTGCCCGGTGTCGGCGAGCCGCCGGACGAGGTCGAGCACCTGGCGGGTCTGGGCCACGCCGAGCGCGGCGGTGGGTTCGTCCAGGATCACGACCTTGGACTCCCACAGCGCCGCCTTGGCGATGGCGACGGTCTGGCGCTGCCCGCCGGACAGGCTCGCGACCTGCTGGCGGACGGACTTGACGGTGCGGACCGACAGCCGGGCGAGGGTCTCCCGCGCGGCCTCCTCCATCGACTGCTCGTCGAGCACGATCCCCTTGCGCCGCTCACGGCCGAGGAACATGTTCTGCGCGATGTCGAGGTTGTCGGCGAGGGCCAGGTCCTGGTACACGACCTCGATCCCGAGGTCGGACGCGGCCCGCGGCCCGTCGATGGTGACCGGGCGGCCGTCGAACTCGATCTGCCCGGAGTCGATGGGGTGGATTCCTGCGATGCACTTGATCAGTGTGGACTTCCCGGCGCCGTTGTCGCCAACGAGGGCCATGACCTGGCCCAGCTGCAGGGAGAAGTTCACATCGTGCAGTACATGGACGGCACCGAAACTCTTGTTGAGTCCCGTCAGTCGGAGGACGGGGTCTCCGTTCTTAGCCACGTGTTCCCTTTCAGGGTCGTTGTCCTGCTCGTGGCGGGCCCCCCGGCGTCCCGGGATTCCGGGGGCTCGGGACGCCGGCACACGGGGGGGCGGGGGCCCGCCACGAGGGTCGGCGGCGGGCGGTTACTGGATGCCCGCGTCCTTGCACTTCGCCGCGTAGGCTCCCTTGCAGAGGTCCGCGGCCTTGACGAACCCGTCGTCCACGACCTTCTTCATGTTCTCCGTGGTGACGCTGATCGGGGCCAGCAGCACCGACGGCACGTCACGCTTGCCCTCCGGGTCGTTCGTGGTGCCGTTGGTCTCGCCCTTCTCGCCCTTGATCAGGGAGATGGCGAGCTTCGCGGCCGCGTCGGCCTCCTGCTTGATCGGCTTGTAGACCGTCATGCACTGGTTGCCGTCGAGGATGTTCTGCAGGGCCTGCACGGTCGCGTCCTGCCCGGTGACCGGGACATCGCCGGCCCGCTGGTTCTTCTTCAGGACCGAGATGGCCGAGTTGGCGAGGTTGTCGTTGGCCGCGACCACGCCGTCGATCTTGCCCTTCTGCTCCGTCCACATCTGCTCGAAGAGCGTGGCGGCGTTCTCGGCGCTCCAGTCCGGGACGGGCTGCTCGGCCACCTTCGTGTAGTTGGCGTCCTTGTCGAGGATGTTGTGCGCGCCCTTGGCGAACAGGGTCGCGTTGTTGTCGGTGGGCGCGCCGTTCAGGTAGACGATGTTCGACTTCTTGTCACCGAGGCACTTCTGCAGGCCCTTGCCGAGCTCCTCGCCGACCTTCACGTTGTCGAACGACACGTAGTAGTCGGCGACGCCGCCGAGCGTGAGCCGGTCGTAGTCGATGGTCTTGACGCCCTGCGACTGCGCCTTGCGCTGGACCGCGGCGGCGGAGCTGGAGTCGAGGCCGCTCATGATCAGGACCGAGACGCCGCTGGTGAGCATCTGGTCGGCGATCGTCTGGAACCGCTGGGCCTTGCCCTCCGCGTTCTGGATGTCGCTCTCGATGCCGGCGGCGTCGAAGGCCTGCTTGAGGTAGGGGCGGTCGAAGCTCTCGTAGCGGTCCGACGAGGCGGTGTCGGGCAGGATCACGCCGACCTTGCCCTTGTCGGAGGCGGTCGCTTCGGAGTCGCCGTCCCCGCAGGCGGTCAGCGTGAGCGCCCCGGCCGACATGACGGCCATCAGGCTGAGGATCCCCTTGCGCATAGCCCGGGTCCTTTCTGGGGGTGGGGCCGCCGTGGCGCGGCCCAGGGTCGCCAGGCCGGTGAGCGAGATCACAAGTCCACCGGCTTGAATGTTGTGCCCCGCAACTTATGTCGCCGTCAGCCGTCGCGCCATACCTCTCGCCGGATCAATTTGTTGTTGCTGGTAACAATCCCGTAACGCGAGATCAGCACGGGAACAGCCCGGACAGCGCGGAGCCGGCGAGGAGATCCGGCGGGCCATGCGCTCCGACCTGCGGGGTAGCCGATTGTTCGGCGACTCAACATTCACCCCGACCTGTGGTCAACCGCACAGAGGGGGTCACGGGGGTCGTGAGGAATCCGAAACGTCTCCCGCTCGGACGCCGGGGCGGCAACGGAGCGCCGCCCCGGCGGGCGGGCGCCCCCGCCGGCCGCCCCGCGGCGGCCCGCCGGACGGCCTCGGTCAGCGGGCGGCGAGGACCAGCGCGACCCTGTCGGCCGCGGCGAAGAGGTCGTCGGCGGAGGCGATCCGCTCGGCCCACGACCACCAGTACCACCAGCCGTCCGCGCCCTGCTCCGCCAGGATGTTCTCCGTGAGGGCGGACGCGTCCGGATTGGTCACGTGCAGGCTCGGCGACTGACCGCGAGGCAGGGTGAGACGCACCCGGAAGCCACGCTTGACCAGCTCGTCGCCGAGCTCTTCCAGATATTCGATCCGCGTCTTGGTAGGCGCGGCGGTTCCCGTATCGTCAGGCGTCATCCTCAGTTCCTCACGGACTCCGCGCGGCCCGACGAGACCTCAGCCTCCCGCGTCACCGGCCCTTGTGCAAGCACTTCGGGCTGGTCGGCCGAATGGCGGCGGTGCACCTCGCAGCCGCGCTCCACAAGAGCGTGACCAGTGCGACCGCCCGCGTTCCAGGGCTCACGGAACCCTATCCGGGATATCGTGCGCTGGCACAGGGACCGGACCATGGGGGCGACGATGACGGCCGGCGAGAACGCGGACCAGGGTGCCACTCCCGCCGCCGGTTCCGAGCCGGGCGGCGGTGCGGGCGGCGAGGCGCCAGAGGCCGGGCCCGGGCCGCGGGGACCGGCGGCGTGGCACCGGTTCCACTACGCGGTCGGCGTGTTCCTCATCGCCTACGGCTCGACCGGCCTGATCAGCGCCGTCCTGCTGTGGGGCGACCGGCAGGACGAGATCGAGGGCTACTTCGGGTCCGTCCCCGCGACGGCCGTGCTGGTCCTGGTCAAGGTGCTGGAGCTGGCGCTCGTCGCCTCGGCCGCGGCGGGGGTGGTGCTCCGCCGGGACGTGCTGCTCGTCCCGCCGACGGCCGGCTGGATGGCCGGGTTCGCGATGTTGGCCGTCCTGGACGTCTTCACCGCCAGATGGGGCGCGCTGCTCCCCCATCTGCTGTACCTGGCGGCCTTCGTCGTCCTGCTGTTCCTCTCCTACGGGCTGAGCGCGAAGGCCCAGCTCGCCGGTGCGCCGGAGGACGGCGAGGGCGACCCGCCGGGCGGCGGAGGGCGGCTCACCCGGACCCAGGGGTTCGCGCTCCGGGCGATCAACCGGGCCGCCGCCCTGACCGGGCCGCGCCCGCGCCCCGAGAGAGCGGACTGATCTCGGCAGATGTTGCCGTTGACACGCCCCTGTCCGATCTCCCCTGACGCACCGCCCACACACTCACCGTCATGATATAGACACACAATGTTATGGTGTTGGAGTGAAACTGGTGGTGCAGGTAAAGCTGCTCCCCGACGCCGCCACCGCGCAGGCGTTGCGGGAGACGCTGAAGCTGTGCAACCAGGCCGCCGGCCACGCCTCCCGCCGCGCGCACGCCACCGGCGTGACAGGCAAGACCGCGCTGCAGCGGCTGGTATACGACGAACTGAAGGCGATGGGCCTGTCCGCGCAGCCGGCGATCCACTGCGTCCGCAAAGTAGCGGGGGCCTACGCCACGCTGGCGCAGAACCTGAAGGCCGGCAACTACGGGCCGCCCGGCTCGCGGCGCCGTGCCCGCGTGGAGGGCACGCCGGTCCGGTTCCGCAAGGACGCCGCGCAGCCATTCGACGACCGGTCGCTGTCCTGGCGGATCGGCGCGCGCACCGTGAGCATCTGGACCGTGCACGGCAGGCTCAAAGACCTCGCCTTCGCGTGTTCTCCCGAGCAGGCGGCGATGCTCACTGCGCACCGGCGCGGCGAATCGGACCTGGTCTGGCGTGGCGGCTGCTTCTACCTGTACGCGACCTGCGAAGTCCCGCAAGCCGAGCAATACATCCCCGACGGGCTCATGGGGGTGGACCTGGGCATCGCCAACATCGCCACCACCTGCGACGGCACCGTCCACTCCGGTAAGCACGTCAACCAGGTGCGGCACCGCAACCGCCGGCTCCGCCGGCGCCTGCAGAGCAAGGGCACCAAGTCCGCCAAGCGGCTGCTGCGCCATCTGTCCGGCCGCGAAGCCCGTTTCGCGGCCGACACCAACCACCGCATCTCCAAGCAGATCGTGACCGAGGCTCAACGCACCACGCGCGGGATCGCCCTAGAGGACCTGGGCGGTATCCGTGCGCGGGTCCGGCTACGCAAGCCCCAGCGGGTCACCCTGCACGCCTGGAGTTTCGCCCAGCTCGGCGCGTTCATCGCCTACAAGGCCGAGCGCGCCGGTGTCCCGGTGGTGCATGTGGACCCGCGCCACACCTCGCAGAGGTGCTCGGCGTGCGGCCACATCGACAAGAACAACCGCCCCGACCAAGCCACCTTCCGGTGCACGTCGTGCGGCTTCGCTGAGCACGCCGACGTCAACGCAGCCCGCAACATCGCCGCACGCGGCACAGCGGGCTGGGCAGTGAGTCACGCTGCCGACGACTCGGCCTGATGCCCACCACCCAGGTGCGGCAGCCAGAGCTGCAAGCTCGACCCGTCACGTCAGGGCCGAGAAGCTGACCCGCGACGTCTACGAGGGGGCCCGTTCGGGCGCCCCGGGGCCGAGACGACCCTTCCGGCCGGCACTTACTGGATCTCGATGGCCCAGGGCCGGAAGCACTGGATCCAGGCCATGCTGGGCGAGGACTCCTACACGCCGTTCCCGTACTTCTACGACGTAACGGCGTGGAGCCTGCCGCTGCTGGCGAACGTGCCGGGCGGCTCGTCCGGTGCCGTCCTGCGGCCGCGGGCCGTGCCGGTGCGGACGCTCCCGGCGCCGCGTCCGGGCCATGGGGGCGAGGCGCCGAAGCTCGGCGTCCTCCAGCTCTCGGCGACGTCGTCGGCGGCGCGCCAGTCGGCCGGCTGGCTGCGGCACCGCCTCGACCGCGACTGGAGGCTGCCGTTCACTCTGCTGACCCCGGCGGACGTGGCGGCGGGCAGGCTCGCGGGCGTCGAGGTGCTGGTCACACCGGACGGCCCGGCGTCGTCCGCCTACGACGCGCTCGGCGACGCCGGGCGGAGCGCGCTCCAGGAGTGGACGCGCGACGGCGGCCGCTACATCGGCTGGCAGGGCGGCACCCAGCTCGCGGCGCGTCTCGGCCTGACGACGGCGACGCTGTCCGAGCCCACGTCCGACATCCCCGGGTCTCTGTTCCGCGCGAAGGTGGACGAGGACGGACCGCTCGCCGCCGGCGTCGGCTCGGCGTCCGCTATGTGGTGGACAACCCGCGTGGCCTGCCGACGGACCACCACCCGTTCGCCGCCAGACTGCCGTCCCTCATCAAGAAGGCCGGCATCACCCCGCTGGCCATCACCCTCCTCTGACCCGTCGACTTGCGCGTGTTGTTGTTATCCGGCCTGCCATAACAACAACACGCCGCAAGTGAATCGGTGCTCTGGCGGGGCGGTATCCGAGAGATCGGGTGCCGCCCCGTTGACGTGCGTGGATGTGGGTTGACCTGCGGTTTCGGGTGCGGTGTGCCCGGCGCTGGCGTTGATCTTGTCTCACTGGTGCGCGCTGGTTTTCGCTGGTGCTCGCTGTTCGCGGGCCATGTGCGGGCCATGGCCCGGGGCGGTTGCCGCTGGTTACGGGCTGTCTAGGGCGTGGTCTATGGCCTTGTTGGCGCGGGTCTCGCTGAGCTGGCGCTCTAGGGGGTTGGTGCCCCAATCGGTGACGGCGATGAGGACGGTTCCGCATTGGTCGGCGTCGCATCGTGGGTGCCGGGCGGTGGTGTCGAACGTGCGGACGGGGCGGTCTAGGAGTCGTCCGGCTTGGCGTCCGGCGGTGCGTAGGCGGTCGCGCTCGTCGGACGAGTGGTAGACGGTGCTGGTCTGCCCGGATCGCCTGAGCTGCTCGGCGATGACGGCGGCCAGGTCTTGGCTCATCGGGTCGTCCCTCCTGGCGCTGGTGTCCAGGATGGCGCGGTGCGGGTGCGGGTGCCAAGTG
>NZ_SMKH01000284.1 GCF_004348515.1 Actinomadura sp. KC345
GCCCCGCCCTACGGCGACCCCCAGCAGAGCGGCCCCCCGATGGTCGCCCGCAACCTCACCATGGGCCTTCACGACCGCAGGGGATGATTCAGTGCGGTTCCCCTGGCGTCGGGCCCTGAGGCCCTCCTCCTTCGGGAACCGCGGTGCGATCGCCGGTGTGCTTACTGCTGGGCTCTTTCCGCGCGGATGCGGGTCACCACGTCGCCGGCGGCGGTCTTGATGGAGTCGAGTTCTTTCAGGTAGGCCCAGTAGTCCGGGTTGGTGCCGGTGAGGCGTTTCGGGGCGTTCTCCAGGCGTTCGACCAGGGAGTCGAGGACGCGGGCGTGCTGCGGGGCCGCGCCGCCCGGCTGGGCCATGGCGAGGCGCTGCGCGTCCCGGACGGCGAACCGGACGCTCTCCGCGGGCGCCGACGGGTCGGCGGCGACGGTCCGCAGCTCCTCGACCCGGCCGGTGACCTGGACGGCCCGGCGGTCGGCGGCGTTCAGCTCGGTGCGGGCGGCGGTGAGCGCCTGCTGCGCCTGCTTCCACTCGGCGCGCGAGGAGTGCGCGGACGCCTCGTTCAGCCGCTCACGCGCCCGGTTCGCCGCCGCCTCGATCGACTCCGGCGCGCCCTTCAGGTCCTGCCAGCACGCCTGCGAGTAGCCGCGCAGCAGGACCCGCATGGCCTCCCTGACGGGCCCCACGCGGTTCGCGACGACGTCGACCCGGGTCCGGACCGAGGCGAGCGAGTTGCGGACCTTCTGGGCCATCTGCGGCAGCTCCGCGGCGGCCTCATGCGCCCGGTCGGCGATCTCCCGGACCTCTTCGGCCTTGCGTATCGCCCCGTCCAGGCCGAATCCACCGAGTCCCTGCGAGCCGAGCTGGGCGAGGATCTGCTTGGCCTGCGCCACCTCCGCCTCGGGGTCGGAGGCGTCCATCCCGGCCTGGCGGGCGGCCGCCACGGCGGCGTCGGCGGCGGCGACGGCCTCGCGGGCGGCGGTCAGCTTGGGCGGAAGCTGGTCGAGGGCCGACTCCAGCCTGGCCATGCGGGGGGCGAGGCGTTCGGCGAAGCCGTTCAGGTTGCGGGTGATCTGCTGCAACCGCTCGGTGGTCGCCACGAACGCGCGGCGCGCGGCGTCGTAATCGGCCGGTGACCGGGTCTGGTCATCGAGGTCGTGCGCGTCCAGCACGGAGATGTAGGCGTGCGCGGCGGCGTCCGCGGACTCGGCCAGCCCGGTGAACTCCCGCCGGACCGGCTCGGCGGCCTTGGCGTCGAGATCCTCGAACACGGTCACGCGGCCGTCGATGAACTTCTGCGCCTGGTCCATGTCGTAGAAGGCGGTCGACGCCGCCTCCCTCGCCTCGATGGCGCCGGCCGCCGGCTGTGGACCGCGGCCACGGCGCCGCTGGTCGCCCGCTCCCCGCAACGCAGCCTCCCTTCGTCCCTGCCCAGTCTGGCGCAGATGGACCGGATTTCGCGCGGGTGGGCGCCGTCTCGTCTGATGCGTCCGGCCGGGAGGGAACGGATAGCATCGCTGCAACGTCGATAAGTCTGGGCGCCGGACCGGCGTCCGACACGGCATGCGATCTTGGAGGCCTCCGTGGGAGTCAGTCTCAGCAAGGGCGGCAACGTCTCGCTCACCAAGCAGGCCCCCGGCCTGACCGCGGTGACCGTCGGTCTCGGCTGGGATCTGCGCACCACCACGGGGACCGACTTCGACCTGGACGCCTCCGCCATGGTCCTGGACGCCTCCGGCAAGATCATCACCGACAAGCACTTCGTGTTCTTCAACAACCTCCGCACGCCGGACGGCGCGGTAGCGCACAGCGGCGACAACACCACCGGCGCCGGCGAGGGCGACGACGAGCAGCTCCAGGTCAACTTCGGCGCGATGCCGGCCACCGCCGAGCGGGTGGCCTTCGCGGTGTCGATCTACGAGGCCGACGGCCGCGGCCAGAACTTCGGGCAGGTCCGCAACGCCTACATCCGCGTGCTCAACCAGGGCGACGGCTCGGAGATGGCGCGCTACGACCTCACCGAGGACGCCTCCATGGAGACCGCGATGGTCTTCGGGGAGCTGTACCGCTCCGGCGAGGAGTGGAAGTTCCGCGCGGTCGGCCAGGGATACGCCTCCGGCCTCGCGGGGATCGCCGTGGACTTCGGCGTCAACCTCTGACGGCGCGCCGCGGGCGGCGGACGCGAGAAATTCGGCCGTCCCGGAAATCGGTCGCCGCATGACCGGTCACGGAGGGCACCGGTCTCGTTAGGATCCTCTGCCAGGGATCAGGCTCATAGGGAAGGGAGTGGCCCGATATGGGAGTTTCACTCGCCAAGGGCGGCAACGTCTCACTGACGAAGGCCGCGCCCAACCTCACCGCGGTCACCGTCGGCCTCGGCTGGGACGTCCGCGCCACCACGGGCGCCGACTTCGACCTGGACGCGTCCGCGCTGATGCTGGGCGGAAGCGGCAAGGTCATGTCCGACCAGCACTTCGTGTTCTTCAACAACCTGAGGAGCCCGGACGGTTCGGTCGAGCACACCGGCGACAACCTGACCGGCGAGGGTGAGGGCGACGACGAGTCCATCAACGTCAACCTCACCGGGGTCCCGCCGGAATGCGACCGCATCGTGTTCCCGGTCTCGATCTACGACGCCGACAACCGGCACCAGAGCTTCGGCCAGGTGCGCAACGCCTTCATCCGGATCGTCAACATGAACGACGGCAACGAGCTCGCGCGCTTCGACCTCACCGAGGACGCCTCCACCGAGACGGCCATGGTGTTCGGCGAGCTGTACCGGCACAACGGTGAATGGAAGTTCAGGGCCGTCGGCCAGGGGTACGCCTCCGGGCTGGCCGGCATCGCGATGGACTTCGGCGTGAACGTCGGCTGATGCCGGCACCCCCGCGTCCCGGCCGCCACGCCCGGCCTCCTGACTAACAGAAATACACGCATGATACTTCGCACCTTTGGCTGGTCATTCGGCGTCACGGCCGTCGGCCTCGTCCTCGCCTTCCTTTACGGCGGCCCGTCGGTGTTCGCGCTGGTCGCCGTGCTGGCCGTCCTCGAGATCTCGCTGTCGTTCGACAACGCCGTGGTCAACGCCAAGGTGCTCGACCGGATGAGCCCCTTCTGGCAGAAGATCTTCCTGACGATCGGCATCGCGATCGCGGTGTTCGGCATGCGGCTGGTCTTCCCGCTCCTGATCGTGGGGGTCACGGCCCAGCTGGGTCCGATCGAGGCCTTCGACCTGGCGCTGAACGACGAGGACCGCTACCACCATCTGATGGAGGAGGCCTACCCGACCATCGCGGCGTTCGGCGGCATGTTCCTGATGATGCTGTTCCTGAACTTCGTGTTCGAGGAGCGCGCCGACAAGTGGCTGCCGTGGCTGGAGAAGCCGCTGGCCCGCATCGGCAGGCTGGACCAGCTCGCGGTGGTGGTCGCGGGCGGTGCGCTGGCGTTCGTGTCGTGGCTCGCCGCCGACGACCCGGGCACCGTCATGATCGCGGGCGTGCTCGGCATGATCACCTACATCCTGGTCAACGGGCTCGGCGAGCTGTTCTCCGAGGCCGCCGAGGAGGACGAGGACGAGGAGACGGGCGAGGGCGAGGGCCAGAAGCCCGAGCAGGGGCGCGGGCCGAACGGGCTGGTGCTGGCCACCGGCAAGGCCGGGTTCTTCCTGTTCCTCTACCTGGAGGTGCTGGACGCCTCGTTCAGCTTCGACGGCGTCATCGGCGCGTTCGCGATCAGCACCGACCCGATCGTCATCGCGCTGGGCCTCGGCATCGGCGCCATGTACATCCGGTCGCTGACCGTGTTCCTCGTCCGCAAGGGCACACTGCACGAGTACGTGTACCTGGAGCACGGCGCGCACTGGGCGATCGGCGCCCTGGCGACCTGCATGCTGATCAGCATCGGCAGCCACGTCCCCGAGTGGATCACCGGCGGGCTCGGCGCCGGACTGATCATCGCCGCGTTCGCCAGCTCCATCCTCCGGAACCGGGGCGAGGACGGGGACGTCTCCGAGGAGGCCTCCGGCGAAGACGGCAAGCGGCTTCACTCCAGCAACGTCTGACCTTTCACCCGCGAAGCATCGATCACCGAAGGAGCCGAACGATGTCCATCTCGCTGCAGAAGGGCCAGAAGGTCTCGCTGGCCAAACCCGGCGGAGGAAAGCTCACCAAGGTCAAGATGGGCCTCGGCTGGGACGCCGTCGCCAAGAAGGGCCTGTTCGGGAAGACCAAGACCCAGAACATCGACCTGGACGCGTCCTGCCTGCTGTTCGACGGCAGCGGGAACCTCGCCGACCAGGTGTGGTTCCGGCAGCTGCGCAGCAAGGACGGCTCCGTCCTGCACACCGGCGACAACCTGACGGGTGAGGGCGAGGGCGACGACGAGGTCATCAACGTCGACCTGCAGGGCATCCCGTCGAACGTCACCCAGCTGGTGTTCACGGTGAACTCCTTCACCGGCCAGGACTTCTCGCAGATCGAGAACGCGTTCTGCCGGCTGGTGGACGAGGGCACCGGCCAGGAGATCGCGCGCTACGACCTGAGCGGCGCCGGGCAGCACAACGCCCAGATCATGGCGAAGGTGACGCGGGACGGCGACGGCTGGTCGATGACGGCGATCGGCGCGACCGCGACGGGCCGCACGTTCCAGCACCTGCTGCCCGCCGTGTCGGCGCACCTGTGACTCCGGATCCCGCCCGGGTGACCCGGTGTCCGATCTCATGACACGGCGCGGCTGACGGGGCGTCCATGCGGCATTTCGACCACATCGACGCCGCGCGCCGCAAGCACCTGTTCTACCGGCATCCGCGGCCGTTCGACCGGCACGGCGATCCGGAGGTGCTGGCCGTGGCGCTCGGCGCCACGCTGTACAGCCCCGCCACCCGGCCCGCCCTCGCCGCGGACGTCGAGGGGGCGGCGCGCCGCGGTGTGATGAGCATGGTGCTGTGCCTGGAGGACGCGATCGGCGACGACGAGGTCGCGGCGGCCGAGTCGAACCTGGTGGCGCAGCTGCGGACGCTGCACGCGGGCGGGCGCGGCGCCGAGGCGCCGCTGCTGTTCGTCCGCGTCCGGGACCCGGGGCAGATCGGCGACCTGATCGGTCGGCTCGGCGCCGCGGCGCCGCTGGTCACCGGGTTCGTGCTGCCCAAGTTCACCGCGGCGGGCGGCGGAGCGTACCTTGAAGCGATCGAGGAGGCCGCCGCCGGCGGCGGGCTGCGGCTGCTGGCGATGCCGGTGATCGAGAGCCCGGAGGCGGTGCACGCCGAGTCCCGGGAGGAGACGCTGCACGAGGTGGCGCGGCTGCTCGCCAAGCACCGGTCGAAGATCCTCGCCGTCCGGATCGGCGCGACGGACATGTCCGCCGCGTACGGGCTGCGCCGCCCGCCGGACCTGACGATCTACGACATCCGGCCGGTCGCGGCCGTGATCTGCGACGTGGTCAACATCCTCGGCCGCGCGGACGGGACCGGCCATGTGGTGACCGGGCCGGTCTGGGAGTACTTCTCGGCGGGCGAGCGGATGTTCAAGCCGCAGCTGCGGCAGTCGCCGTTCGACGCGCAGCGGGCGGCGCCGCTGCGGCAGCGGCTGATCACATCCGACCTGGACGGGCTGATCCGCGAGGTGCACCTGGACAAGGCGAACGGCCTCATGGGCAAGACCGTGATCCATCCGAGCCATGTGGCGGCCGTGCACGCCCTGTCGGTGGTGACGCACGAGGAGTACTGCGACGCGGCCGACATCCTCGGCGTCGCCGGGGGAGGGGCGATGGCCAGCTCGTACGCCAACAAGATGAACGAGGCCAAGCCGCACCGCGCGTGGGCGCAGCGGCTGATGCTGCGCGCCCGCGTGTTCGGCGTGGCGGCGCAGGACGTCACGTTCGTCGAGCTGCTGGAAGCGGCGGGCAGCCCGTGACGGCCGCTCCGCCCCGCCGGCCGGGTTCCTCGCCGAATTCCTCGCCGGGGTCTCGTTGGCCGGGTGCCTGGGTGGCGTCGCGCCTCGGGGTCCGGCTCACGGACGGCCCGCGCCCGGTGGGCGCCGGCCTCGCGGATCTCGTCGGGCTGGCCGTGCGGCGCAACCCGCGGCGGGCGCACCTGCTGGTCTCGGCGGTGCTGGGCAAGCACGTCCCGACCGATCCGCGGCTGGTGTACGGGGCGGGTCGGCTGCTGGGCGAGCTCGTGCGCGCGCGCCTGCGGGGTGAAGCGCCGTCCCGGCCAGGGTCTCTGCTGGCCGATGCCCTGCTGGACGTGCCGGGGGCGGCGGCCGGACTGCGCGATCTCATGCGCACCCCGCGGGTTCCCGTGGAAGCGGTCGTCCTGGGCTATGCGGAGACCGCCACGGCCCTGGGGCACTCGGTGGCGGATGCCCTGGGCGGCGCCTACTACCTGCACTCCACACGCCGTCCCGTAGCGGGCTTCGCCATGTACGGGGGGTTCGAAGAGGAGCACAGCCACGCGACGAGCCATCTGCTGCTGCCGGCGGACCCCGCCGCGTTCGACCGCGACGTGCCCGTGGTGCTGGTGGACGACGAACTCTCCACAGGCCGGACGGTGCTGAACACGATCGAGGCACTGCACGCCGTCCGGCCCAGGGGCCATTACGTCCTCGCGGCCCTGGTCGACCTGCGCGGCCCCGCCGACCGGGCCCGGATGGACGATCTCGCCGCCCGGCTGGGCACCCGCATAGACGCCGTGGCCCTCGCCGGAGGCCAGGTCGACCTTCCCGAAGACATCCTGGCAACTGGGGAGGCGCTCGCCGCGGACCTGTCCGCACGCACCGTGCTCCCCGAGGAGGCGGCCGGTGCGTTCGGCGTGACCCGGCTCGGGCTGGAATGGCCCCCCGGACTGCCGGACGGAGGACGGCACGGGTTCCTGCCCGGCCATCGCGCGCTGCTGGAGAAGGAACAGGCGCGCATGGCCGATGCCGTGGCCGCCGGACTCGGCGCCGGGGCCTCCCGTGTTCTCGTCCTGGGGTTCGAGGAGCTGATGTACGCGCCCCTGCGCCTGGCCGAGGCGCTCGCCGACGCGTTGCCCGGCGTGGACGTCCGGTACTCGACGACGACGCGTTCGCCGGTGCTCGCCATGGACGACCCCGGCTACGCGATCAGGACGCGCCTGGCCTTCCCGGCGCACGACGACCCCGCCGACGGGCCGGGGGAGCGGTACGCCTACAACGTCGCTCCTGCGTCGGACCAGCCCGGGTTCGACCGGATCGTGGTGGTCGTGGACGACATCGGCGACACCCCGCAACTCGCCACCGGTCTCCTGGAGCGGCTGCGCGCGCTCGCACCGGTACTGGTCGCGGTGGTTCCTGCCAGGAGGGGCACGTGAAGCCGCTGTACGGGCCCTCGTTCGGCAGCTACCCGTCGGAGGACGTCGCGTGGCTGCTCAAGGACCTGTCCCATGCGCGCCTCGAAGCGCCCACCGAGGAGCGTGAGGCGGCGATCCAGGCGGGCCGGGCGCACTACGCCGAGTCGCTTCCGGTGGAGTACCAGCCGGGCCCCGAGTACCGGCGGCTGTTCCACCGGGCGCTGGAGGCGTCGGCCGAGCGGATCGCGTACGCGACCGGACTGGTCACCGAGATGATCCTCGCCGAGCGCGGCCCGCGGGCCGTGCTCGTTTCGCTGGCCCGCGCCGGGACGCCGGTCGGGATCCTCATGCGCCGCTGGGCGCGGTTCGCGCACGGCCTGGACCTGCCGCACTACGCGGTCAGCATCGTCCGGGCCCGCGGCATCGACACCGTCGCGCTGCGGTATCTCGCCGAGCACCACGACCCCGCGTCGGTGATGTTCGTGGACGGCTGGACGGGCAAGGGCGCGATCACGCGCGAACTGGCCGCCGCGCTGGCCTCACTGCCGTTCCCGTCCGACCTCGCGGTGCTGGCCGACCCGGGACGGTGCACCTCCCTGTTCGGGACGCGGGACGACTTCCTGGTCCCGTCCGCCTGCCTCAACTCGACCGTCTCGGGACTGGTGAGCCGGACCGTGCTGAACGCGGAGCTCATCGGGCCCGGCGACTTCCACGGCGCCAAGTTCTACTCCGGTCTCGCCGGAGACGACGTGTCCGCCGTGTTCCTCGACACCGTGGGCGCGCGGTTCGGGGACGTCGCCGAACGGGTCGCCAAGGACCTGCCGGAGCACCGTGCCGCCGACCGCGCCCCCGACTGGTCGGGCTGGGAGGCCGTCCGGCGGTGCGCCGCCGCCGAGGGCGTCGACGACCTGAACCTGGTCAAACCGGGGATCGGGGAGACCACGCGGGTGCTGCTGCGCCGCGTCCCGTGGAAGGTCCTCGTGCGCGCCGACGCGGGCCCCGAGGTGACGCACATCAGACTGCTCGCCGGCGAGCGCGGCGTGCCGGTCGTCGACGTCGAACCCGACCGGTTCCCCTACGCCTGCATGGGACTCATCCATCCTCGGTTCGGCAAGGGAGCCGTCCAGTGACCGTCCTGGTGTGCTCCGACCTCGACCGTACGCTCATCTACTCCGCCGCCGCGTTCTCCCTGGACGGACCCGACGAGGCGATGCCGCGCCTGCTGTGCGTGGAGTTCTACCAGGGCGCGCCGCTCTCGTACATGACCGAGGCGGCCGCGCGCATGCTGGAGACCCTCTCGACGGCCGCGACGTTCGTCCCGACGACGACGCGCACACCGGAGCAGTACCGCCGTGTCAACCTCCTGGAGAAACCCGCCGGGTACGCCATCACCGCCAACGGCGGCCACCTCCTCGTGGACGGCGTGGACGACCCCGAATGGGCGGCGTCCGTCCGGGCACGCGTCGCCGACGGCTGCGCGCCGCTGGCGGACGTCCAGGAGCACCTCGTCCGGACGGGCGGCGACTTCGTCCTCAAGCGGCGCAACGCGTCCGGCCTGTTCGCCTACACGGTCGTCGACCGGGCCGCGCTTCCCGCCGGGTGGGTCGAGGACCTCACCGGATGGTGCGCGGAACGCGGCTGGCGGACGTCCCTGCAAGGCCGCAAGGTGTACTGCCTTCCCGCCTGCCTGACCAAGGCCGCCGCCGCGGAGGAGGTCGCCCGCCGGACGGGCGCGTCCACGATGCTCGCCGCCGGCGACTCCCTCCTCGACATCGAACTCCTCGAAGCCGCCGACCTGTCCATCCGCCCCGCCCACGGGGAACTCCACGACACGGGGTGGACGTTCCCCGCGACGGCCGTCACCGCCTCCCGCGGCATCACCGCGGGGCTGGAGGTCTCCGAGTGGCTCCTGGAGCGCGCGACGGCCCCGTGACAGGCCGCCGCGAAAAATCACGTCGCAGGCGCGGAGACCGTGGACAAGCGACGCACCCGAAGGGGTCGCAGCGGCCGCGTTCTCCGGTCACAATCACGGTGAACCCCCTCTCTCGCAGGAGGAGGACACCCTGAACACATGACCTCCCGTCTGACCGGCGACGAGACCGCGCTGTGGAAGGCCGCGGCCAGGGTTCTCGATGCGAACTGGACCGGGACCGCCACCGCGGCGTCCCCCGGCCTCTACCCGCACCAGTGGAGCTGGGACTCCGCGTTCATCAGCATGGGCCTCGCCCGGCACCGCCGCGACCGCGCCGAAGCCGAACTGATCTCCCTGTTCCGCGGCCAGTGGGCCGACGGGATGCTCCCGCACATCGTGTTCGACCCCGCCCTCGCCCGGCACGCCTACTTCCCCGGCCCCGACCTCTGGCGCAGCGAACGGCAGCCGGACGCGCCGCGCGGCGTGCACACCTCCGGCCTCACCCAGCCGCCGCTGCACGCCCTCACCGCCCTCCGCCTGCACGAGTGCGCCACCGACCGGGAGAGCAGCCGGGTGTTCCTCGCGCGGCTCCACCCGATGCTCGCCGCCCAGCACCACTACCTCGCCCGCGCCCGCGACCTGGCCTCCAGCGGCCTCATCGCGATCTGCCACCCCTGGGAGTCGGGTCTCGACAACAGCCCCGCCTGGGACCTGTCTCCTATACAC
>NZ_SMKH01000285.1 GCF_004348515.1 Actinomadura sp. KC345
GTCCCGCACCACCCGGACCCATCACCGATTCACCGACCCCACACGCCGGCCGGCAGGTCCGCCGCGACGGGCAGCGCCGGGTCAGGAGGGCTCATGGTTCACCGCAGGTCGCGCGGCATCCGGGAACGCCGGTGAAGCGGGAGCAGCCCGGACGAGGGGCCGGGCGAGCGTCGCAGGGCGTGGTGCAGGCTAATCTCGGAGAGGTGACGCCCACCGAAACGGTCCTGACCGACCAGCTCGCGCTGGAGATCGCCCAGCTGGGCATGGTCGGGGAGTCGTCCGACATCGGCACGCTGCACCGGGTCACGGACCTGGCCTCGCGGGCGGTGCCCGGCTGCGCGGGCGCGTCGAGCGTGCGCTGGGCGCTGCCCCGGCAGCCCGGGGACGATCCGGGCACCGCGCTCGGCCTTCCGCCGGACGCGGCGCGCGACCTTCCCCGCGTCCCGAAGCAGGACGCGGGGCCGGAGAGCGCGCCCGTCGTTCCGGTCCCCGAGGAGACCCGGCCCGAGCCGCTGGCCGCCGCGGCCAGTCATCCCGATCTCGCCGAGATCGTCGAGCGGCAGCTCTCGCGGGGCCGCGGGCCCGTCTTCGACGCGGTGATGGACCGCAGGGCGCAGACGTCCGACGACATCCTCGCCGAGACCCGCTGGCCGGAGGCCATGGCCGACATGCTGCGCCGCGGGGTCCGCTGCTTCACCACGACGCCGCACCTGAACCAGCCGGTCCTGGTCACGCTCACGCTGTTCGGGGTGACGCCCAAGGCGCTCGGCTCCGCCCGCCACGCGCTCGCGTCCCTGCTCATGGCCCAGGGCAGCGCCGCGGTCAGCAACACCCGGCAGTACGACGACGTCCACCGCACGGCCGTGCAGTTGCAGGAGGCCGTCGAGGCGCGCGCCGTCGTCGACCAGGCGAAGGGGATTCTCATGCACGCGCTGGGCTGCGACGCCGACGAGGCCTTCGCCGAGATGCGCCGCATCTCACAGACACGTCATGTGAAGCTCACCGCCCTCGCCCAGCGTATCGTCGGTCAACAGGGGCTTCCCTAGGTCATGGATCTAGGCGCATGAAGGCGGGACGCATAGGCTGCGCAGTGCGGGGTCCGGCCAGGCCCGGTCCGGGGGT
This sequence comes from Actinomadura sp. KC345, assembly GCF_004348515.1. Classification (GTDB taxonomy): domain Bacteria; phylum Actinomycetota; class Actinomycetes; order Streptosporangiales; family Streptosporangiaceae; genus Spirillospora. The sequence goes on from NZ_SMKH01000285.1 coordinate 1,123, forward strand.
GCGAGAACGACGGTCTGACCGGCCTGGACGCGTCCCGACCTGGTTCCATCGTGCAACGCGGACGAGAGGGAGACCAGATGCACGACCAGCCCGACCAGCTCGAACCCGAGACCCTGATGCGGGAGATCTCGGACCTCGAAGGACGTATCGGCGAACTGCGCCAGGCCGCCGGTGTGCCCGAGCCCGACCTGCGGTCGACGCTGGAGGCGGCCCTGGTCGAGCTGGAGCTGGCACTGACCGTGCTGCGGACCATGGGGTCCGACCAGGTCGGCGAGCATGGCGGGTCGGCCGCGGCCGAGAACGAGCGGCGGGTGCTGCGCACCGTCTTCCAGGACGCCCCGGTGCCGCTGTTCCTGCTCGACCGGAACACGAACGTCCGGCGCGTCAACCGGCAGGCGGCGGCGCTGCTCGGCACGCCCGCCGGCTACGTGTCGGGCAAGCAGTTCACGGCGTTCTGCGACATGGCGACCCGCGCGGCCCTGCGGTCGCAGCTCGCGGCGGTCGTCCGGACGGGACTGCGCCGCCGTGTCCAGGTCCGCTTCCTCGGCCGCGACCACCCGGTCGACGCCGTGGTGACGCTGGCCCGGGTGTGGATCCGCGGCGACCCCGACCCGATGGTCATGGTGGCCGCCGGGCCGACGAACACGCCGATGAACGACGAGGGCCCGGCCTCGGAGCAGGGGCGGCCCGAACGGACGGCGCCCGCCCGCGGGGCATCCGCCCGGAACGCGTCCGCCCGGAACGCGTCCGCCCGATCCGCGGCCACCCGATCCGCGTCCGGCGAAGCCGGGCCCGCCCGTGAAGGTGCTTCTCTGGCGAGGGCGCCCCACGGGGCCCCGCCGGACGACGAGGCCGTCGCCACGATCGTCCACCGGATGGACGTCCTCGCCACCGCCAGCGAGCTCCTGCTCGACGAACCGGTCTTCAACGAGACCGTGGCCATCCGGCGCTGCGCCCGGCTGCTGGCCGCCGAGCTCGCCGACTGGGCGTTCATCGACCTGACCGGCGTGCACGGCGGCCCGGGGACGTCCGCGCAGGCCGGCGTGCACGCGGCGGGAACCGCGCCCCCGCTGCGCCGCCAGGTCGTGATGGGCCCGGAGGACGAGCACGCCGTCGAGGCGGCGCGGATGCTGGAGGAGCTCGACCCCGTGCAGGGGTCGCTCTCCCACACCGTCTACGTCACCCGGCAGAGCGCGCTGCGTGCGCACGTGGAGGACCTCGACGTGCTCGGCACGTGCCCGGACGGCCAGCCCGTCTGCGGCAAGATCGGCGCGACCTCGGTGCTGAGCGTGCCGATCGAGGACGGCGACCACGCCATCGGCACGATCACGCTGGCGGCCAGCGGCGAGTACGGCCCCTTCGACCTCATGGACCTCGGGGTCGTCCAGCGGCTCGGGCGCTACCTGGCCCTGGTGATCCGGGCGGCGCGGCTGTACCGGCGCCGCGCCGAGGTGGCCGCGACGCTGCAGGCCGGGCTGCTGCCGAAGACGCTGCCGGCCATTCCCGGGGTGACCGTGGCCGCCAAGTACCTGACGGCGACGAACGGCTCGGAGGTGGGCGGCGACTTCTACGACGTCTTCCGCACCGAGAACGGCTGGGGGATGGTCCTCGGCGACGTGTGCGGCAAGGGCGAGGACGCGGCGGCCGTGACCGCGACCGCCCGGCACTGCACCCGGCTGGCGGCGCGGTGGAAGTCGCACCCGGGCGACGTCCTCGGCATCGTGAACGAGGCGCTGCTGGACGAGGACCGGTTCGTCACCGCCGTGATGGCCGGGCTGACCGTCGAGACCGAGCGGGTCGTCGTCTCGCTGGGCACCGCGGGCCACCCGCCGGCGGTCGTGGTGCGCGCCGACGGGGTGATCAGGACGACGTCCCGCGGCGGTGTCCCGCTCGGCCTGTTCGAGGACTTCGAGCCGGGCCTGGACACGATCGAGCTCGCCGTCGGCGACACGCTCATCCTGCATTCCGACGGGGTGCTGGAGGCGTGCAACATGACGCGGCAGGAGTTCGGGCAGGAGCGCCTGCTGGAGGCCCTGGCCGGCCATGCCGGCGAGACGCCGGCGGGGATGCTCGCCGCGGTGGAGCGGGCTCTGCTGGAGTTCTGCGACAGCGACCTGCGCGACGACGTGTCGATGCTCGCGCTCCGAGTGGAAGCCCCCTCCCTCGACTAGAACACCGGCCCGACCAGAACACCGGCCCGACCAGCGCAGCGTCTTCACCCGTGCGAGGCCCTCATGCGACACGCCGTCCTCAACCGGCACATGGGTGGACTGATGGTCGTTTTATGGGGGTAGATGGCTTTCATGACAGTCGACCCCGCGGACAAACCCCGCAACGAGACCGAGCACGAACGTCTCGACCGGCAGCTCGTGGAGCTGCTCCAGGGGTTCCGTGTCGCCGTCACCGGGGTGCAGGTGCTGTTCGCGTTCCTGCTCACCGTGCCGTTCTCCACCCATTTCGACAAGGTCGACGGCGTGGGGCTGCCGCTGTTCTACATCGCCCTGTTCGGGGCGGCGCTGGCCTCGATCTGCTTCATCGCGCCGGTGTTCCACCACCGGATCCTGTTCCGGCTGGGGCAGAAGCCGCTGCTGATCCGCCGCGCCAACATGTTCGGGATCATCGGCGCCTTCGCCTTGATGGCCTCGATGACCGCGGCGACCACGCTGATCGTCGAGTCGGTCTCGGAGGCGCCGGCCTGGACGATCGTCACGGCGGTGGTCCTGGTGGGGCTGTGCGCCTGGGTGTGGTTCATCCAGCCCTACCTGTCCCGCCTGAAGGCGAACCGGCATCCGAAAGGCGCCGAGAACGCCTGAAGGCCGACCGGTCCGGGCGGCGGCTCAGTACGCCCGGCCGAAGACGACGCGCTTGCCGTAGGCGGACGGGCGGCCGCACCTCACGCAGTCACCGGTCTCCTCGGGCGCGCCGGACGCGATGACCCGCGGTGTCGCGGCGGTCTCGGCCTTGATGTCGTCCTCGCAGGCGGGGTCCCCGCAGTGGAACGCGCGGGCCCACCCGGACGCGACCTGCGCGGCGAACGCGTCCCAGTCGTCCACGACGGCGGTGTGGTCGTCGCGGAACGTCTCCGCCCGGCCCAGAAGGAACGCATGGAACTCGTCGAGGATGCCGGGGAGCAGCTCCGCCAGCCTCTCCAGCGGGATCTGCTCCTTCCCCTGCCCCGGAACCGTCTCCAGCCGCCGGACGACGGTCGCGACGCCGACCTCGATGTCGCGGCTGCCCAGCTCGACGCGGACCGGGACGCCGCGCATCTCCCACTCGTTGAACTTGAAGCCCGGCGACAGCTGCGGGCGGTTGTCGTCCACATGGACGCGGATGCCCGCGGCCTTGAGCGCCGCACCCAGCCTCCGGGCCTCCTCGACGGCCCGCTCGCCCTGCTCCTTGCGCCCGATCGGGACGATCACGACCTGGTACGGCGCGAGCCGCGGCGGCAGGACGAGGCCCTTGTCGTCCCCGTGCGTCATGATCACACCGCCGATCATGCGGGTGCTCATGCCCCAGGACGTGGTGTGCGCGAGGGTCAGGGCGCCCGCCTCGTCCTGGTATTGGATCTCGAACGCCTTGGCGAAGTTGGTACCGAGGTAGTGCGACGTCCCGGACTGCAGCGCCCGTCCGTCCCGCATCATGCACTCGATCGTGTACGTGCGGACGGCGCCGGCGAACCGTTCACCGGGGGTCTTCTCCCCCGCGACGACCGGCATGGCCGCCAGGTCGCGCGCGAGGCCCGCGTAGGCGTCCAGCGCCCACATCGTCTCGCGCATGGCGTCGTCCTCGTCGGCGTGCGCGGTGTGGCCCTCCTGCCAGAGGAACTCGGTCGTCCGCAGGAACATCCGGGGCCGCATCTCCCAGCGGACGACGTTCGCCCACTGGTTCAGCAGCAGCGGCAGGTCGCGGTGCGAGTCGATCCACTTGGCCATGTACTCGCCGATGACCGTCTCGGACGTCGGCCGCACGATCAGCGGCTCCTCCAGGTCCTTGCCGCCCGCGTGCGTCACGACGGCCAGCTCCGGGGAGAAGCCCTCGACGTGCTCGGCCTCGCGCCGCAGGTAGGACTCCGGGATCAGCATCGGGAAGCACGCGTTCTCGTGCCCCGCGTCCTTGATCCGCCGGTCCAGGTCGGCCTGGAGCAGCTCCCACATCCGGTAGCCGTACGGTCGGATGACCATCGTGCCGCGCACCGGGCCACGGTCGACGAGCTGCGCCTGCACGACCAGCTCGTTGAACCAGGCGGAGAAATCCTCGCTCTGCGGCGTCACACCTTCTCGGCTCACGGCAATCAGGGTACTGACTCGCGGCGCACGGGGACGACGCTTCGTCCGCCCGCGCGCCCCTTCGCTACGCTCGCGGGATGCGCTGGTCCCAGATGTTCGTTCCCACTCTCCGCGACGACCCGGCCGAGGCGGACGCGCCGAGCCACCGGCTGCTGCTCCGCGCGGGCTACGTCCGGCAGCTCACCGCCGGGCACTACTCGCTGCTGCCGCTGGCCGTCCGCGTCCGAGCCAAGATCATCGAGATCATCCGGGACGAGATGACCGCGATCGGCGCGCAGGAGATGCTGCTGCCCGCCCTCCACCCCGCCGAGCCGTGGCAGCGCTCGGGACGCTGGGAGCTGATGGGCCATGAGATGTTCCGCCTCCGCGACCGGCGCGGCGCCGACCACGCCCTCGGCATGACGCACGAGGAGATCTTCGCGACCGTCGCCCGCGAGCTGAACTCCTACAAGCAGCTTCCGCAGCAGTGGTACCAGTTCCAGACCAAGTTCCGGGACGAGCCGCGCCCCAAGGGCGGCCTCATGCGGACCCGCGAGTTCACGATGAAGGACGCCTACAGCTTCGACGTGGACCGCCCCGGCCTGGACGCCTCGTTCGAGGCCTACCACGGCGCCTACACGCGGATCTTCGCCCGGCTCGGCCTGCCCGCGCTGGCCTGCGACGCCTCCAGCGGCACCATGGGCGGCTCCGGCTCGACGGAGTTCATGTGCCCCGCCGACGTCGGCGAGGACCTCGTCGTCCACTGCCCGTCGTGCGGCTACGCGGCCAACATCGAACGGGCGACGTCCGCGCTTCCCGCCGCGTCCGACGCCCCCGGCCCCGGCGCGCCGGAGCGGTTCGACACGCCCGGCGTCCGCACCATCGAGGACCTGCGCGCCTATGACGCGCCCGACGACCGGCAGATCAAGACGCTCGTCTACATCATGGACGGCACGCTGACGCTGGTCCTGTTGCGCGGCGACCACCCCCTCAACGAGCAGAAGCTCGTGGACGCGACGGGCGCCGCCGAGATCCGCGCCGCCGGCCCGGCCGAGATCCAGGAGGCCATGGGCGCGCTGCCGGGCAGCCTCGGCGCGGTCGACGCGTTCCTGCCCGCTCCCCTCCCCGTGATCGCGGACGAGGCGCTGCGGGGCCGCCGCGACATGTTCACCGGCGCCAACACCGACGACGTCCACCTGCGCGGCGTGGACGTCGAACGCGACATCGAGGTCGGCAAGTGGGCCGACCTGCGGGAGGTCCGGGAGGGGCAGCGCTGCGTCCGCTGCGGCGAGGCCCTGGAGATCCAGCGGGCCATCGAGATCGGCCACATCTTCAAGCTCGGCGACCGCTACGCCCGCGCGCTCGGCGCCGAGGTCCTGGACCCCGACGGCAAGCGCATCCCACTGATCATGGGCAGCTACGGCATCGGCGTCGAGCGCGCGATGGCCGCGATCACCGAGACCCACCACGACGACCGCGGCATCGTCTGGCCGCTGCCGGTGGCGCCGTTCCAGGTCTGCGTCGTCGCCGCCCAGTCCGACGACGCCGACGTCGCCAAGGCCGCCGAGGACGTCTACACCACACTGTCCGCCGCGGGCGTCGAGGTGGTGATCGACGACCGTTCCGAACGCGCCGGGGTGAAGTTCCGCGACGCCGAGCTGACCGGCATCCCGTACCGGGTCACGGTCGGGCGGCGCGGCCTCGCCGAGGGCGTGGCCGAGGTGACGGCGCGGGCCACCGGGGACACCGAGAAGATCCCGCTGGACGCGGTCGCGGCCCGCGTCCTCTCCCTGGTGAACGCCTGAGCGTTTTATTCTTGTCCACCGGGTCTGTCCACCCCGGGTGTGCAGGTGGACGGCGTTTCGGGAAAGCGGGTCATGGCAGAAGTCACCGCAAGTGAAGGTCACTGGACGTTCGACGGCGATCTCCTGCGGATCGTCCCGGGCAACGGACGTGGCGTGCACCGCCTGCGGCGCGTCCTCGGCGAACTCGAAGTGCCGCTGGAGGCCGTCGCGGGGATCGCCTTCGAGCCGGGCAAGAAGGGCGGCGTCCTGCGGGTGCGGCTGCGGCAGGGCGCCGATCCCCTCCTCCAGGCCGCGGGGAACGCGCTCGACGACTCGTCCGACCCGTACCGCCTCGCCCTGCCCAAGGAGGCCTCGGCGCTGGCCGAGTACTTCGTCGACGAGGTGCGCAACGCCCTCCAGATCGAGCAGGTCGGCTCCGGCCCGGTGGACCGCTACCTGCTGCCCGGCCCGGCCGTGCCGCTGCGGGCGTCCGGCGGCGAGGGGTCGGTCACCTTCGACGGTGAGAACGTCCGGCTCGACTGGAGCTGGATGGCGGAGCAGGCCAAGCACAAGGCCGGCCCCCAGCAGTTCGCGCTGGCGGACGTCGTGAAGGTCGAGCTGCATCCGTCGGTCGGCCTGGACGGGGGCCACCTGCGGTTCCGCCTCCGGGGCCACCCAGCGCCGCCGGAGCCGAAGTACGACCCGTACTGCCTGTCGCTGTGGGGCACGAAGAAGGAGGGCGCCACAGCGATCGCTCTGGCCGCCTCCGTGGTGGCCCGGCTCCCGCATCCGGGCGCGTCCCCGTCCGCGCCCCTGCCCCGGCCCGCGGACGACCTGGCCCTGCCCGAGGCGCCCCCCGCACAGCCCGAGCCGTCTCCGGAGGACGACCACGACGTCCTCCTGCGCCGCCTGCGTGAACTGGGCGACCTGCACAAGGAAGGCATCCTCACCGAGGAGGAGTTCACCACCGCCAAGCAGGCCCTCCTACGCCGCTTCTAGGCCGCCCCGGCTCGGACCCGGCTCGATAATTCGTTTGACGGGCCCGTCCCGCGTTTCCGAGACTCGGTGCCGAGGGGGTTCACCGTGGGTCACGTCGAGGTCGGCCATGTCCAGCACACCCTGCCGGACGGCCGGGTGCTGCTCGACGACGTCTCGTTCCGGGTCGGCGAAGGCGTCACGGCCGCGCTGGTCGGCCCGAACGGCGCCGGGAAGACGACGCTGCTCCGCCTGATCGCCGGGGACCTCGTCCCCCAGGAGGGCACCGTCGCCCACAGCGGCGGCCTCGGTGTGATGCGGCAGTTCATCGGCGGGATGCGGGACGCCTCGTCCGTCCACGACCTCCTGCTCTCCGTCGCGCCGCCCCGGGTGCGCGAGGCCGCGGCGGCCGTCGAGGACGCCGAGCTCGCCATGATGGAGCGCGACGACGAGCCGACCCAGCTCAGGTACGCGACGGCCCTCGCGGGCTGGGGCGACGCGGGCGGCTACGAGATCGAGGTCCTCTGGGACGCGTGCTGCATGGCCGCCCTCGGCGTCCCCTACGAGTCGTGCCGCTGGCGCGAGGTGCGCACCCTCTCGGGCGGCGAGCAGAAGCGCCTCGCCCTCGAAGCGCTGCTGCGCGGCCCCGACGAGGTCCTCCTGCTGGACGAGCCCGACAACTATCTGGACGTCCCCGGCAAACGATGGCTGGAAGGACGGCTGCGGGAGACGTCCAAGACCGTTCTGCTGGTCTCCCACGACCGTGAACTCCTCGACCAGTCCGCCGGCCGCATCGTGACCGTCGAGGCGGGCCGCGTCTGGATCCACGGCGGCCGGTTCTCCACCTACGCCGCCGCCCGCCGCGAGCGCAACGAGCGCCTTGAGGAACTGCGCCGCCGCTGGGACGAGGAGCACGCGAGAATCAAGGAACTGGTCAACACCCTCAGGAACAAGGCCACGGTCAACGACGGTTTCGCCTCCCGCTACCGCGCGGCGCAGACACGCCTGCGCAAGTTCGAGGAGGCGGGCCCGCCCGAGGTCGCGCCGCGCGACCAGAACCTGAAGATGCGCCTGCGCGGCGGCCGCACCGGCAAACGCACGGTGATCTGCGAGGATCTGGAGCTCACCGGCCTGATGAAGCCGTTCGACACGGAGATCTGGTACGGCGAGCGCGTCGCCGTCCTGGGTTCCAACGGCTCCGGCAAGTCGCACTTCCTGCGCCTGCTCACCGCCATCGCGGAAACGCATCCGCGCGGCGCCGCCCCGGCCTCCCCGGTCGAGCACACCGGCACGGCCCGCCTCGGCGCCCGCGTCGTCCCCGGCCTCTTCGCGCAGACCCACGCGCGTCCCGACCTGGCCGACCGCACGCCGTGCGAGATCGTCATGACCGAGCACGCCCGTTTCCGCAACGAGGCGATGAACGCCCTGGCCCGGTACGAACTCCAGTACTGCGCGGAACAGCCCTTCGAAACCCTCTCGGGCGGCCAGCAGGCGCGCCTCCAGATCCTCCTCCTGGAGCTGGGCGGCGCCACACTCCTCCTGCTGGACGAGCCCACCGACAACCTCGACCTGGCCAGTGCGGAGGCCCTCCAGGAGGGTCTGGAGGGCTTCGAGGGAACCGTCCTCGCCGTGACCCACGACCGCTGGTTCGCCCGCTCCTTCGACCGGCACCTCGTCTTCGGCGCCGACGGCTCCGTCTACGAGTCCCCCACCCCCG
>NZ_SMKH01000286.1 GCF_004348515.1 Actinomadura sp. KC345
CTACCGGTACCAGAAAGGATGGACTGGTGAAGTTCACTCGTTTCCGGAGGCGTGGTCTCCGGCTGGCGGTTCCGGCCGTGTTCGGCGCTGCGCTGCTGGCTTTCGGGATGGCGTCGCCCGCTGCGGCGGACAACCCGGACCCGATCCCGGCCAGCTTCGATTTCTCCGACTGCCCGCCCCTGCCCGCCGGGGCGAGCCCGTTCTACTCGCGGTGTCAGGTGGCCGTCGTCACCAGCGGCACTTTCCAGGTCGGCAACTTCGACCAGGAGATCGAGGAGCCGATCAGGCTCACCTACGCCAGCACCCTCAACGCCGAGACCTTCGAGAGCGAGATCATCTTCGGCGGCCTCGACGCCCCGAAGATGCTCGTGCAGCCCGGCCTGTTCGGCGACCCCCTCCTTACCGCTGTGTATGCGAGGGTCGAGTACGCCGGCTCGTTCGAGATTCCGGCGGCCGGGAGCCACCTCGCCATCAACATGGGGGTGAAGGTCCGGCTCATCAACCCGTTCCTGGGGAGGAACTGCACGGTCGGGACCAACAGCAACCCGATCATGCTGAACCTCACCACCGGCACGACCGACCCGCCCGCGCCCAACACCCCGATCACCGGGGAGGACCCGAGGATCGCGCGGTCGGACCCGCCGCCCAGCGTGCTGCAGGCCCAGAGCGTCGACAACTCGTTCTCGGTGCCCGGCGCCAAGGGCTGCGTGTTCGGCGGCGGCATCGCCGACTGGCTGGTGAACCAGATCGGCGGATTCCCCGCAGCCGCCGGCACCAACACCACGGTCCAGAACGAGTACATCGTCTCCAAGCAGTACAGCCAGCTCTGAGTCGAGCGAAGTCAACTCTGACCGCGCCCGCAGCGAATGTCGCCGGCACGGTCAGCCTCCCTTCAGCTACGACGATCACGTGGCTCGCTCTGACGGGGCCCGATCCCCCGTCGAAAGCCACCGGGACCGGCCGCACCTGCCCGCACCACCCCGGGTTCTGATGCGGCCAGGCCGACTCGCCGCAGTCCGTCACCGGTCTGCGGCGAGTATGGCCTTTCCACCACCGCCATTTGTGTGACGAGGGTCAGGTGCACCCTCGCGATATGCGGTGAGTGATAATGCGACCGCTCTCGCGAATGTCGCTATTGGTAGCGTCTAACAAGCGAAGGCGATTTCAATCTTGAGCGGGTTCAATGTATTGATCGGTCTTTGTTCTGGTATTACCCTCCGGTAGGAAGTCCAGGGTCTCTCTCGTTCCTACCGGTACCAGAAAGGATGGACTGGTGAAGTTCACTCGTTTCCGGAGGCGTGGTCTCCGGCTGGCGGTTCCGGCCGTGTTCGGCGCTGCGCTGCTGGCTTTCGGGATGGCGTCGCCCGCTGCGGCGGACAACCCGGACCCGATCCCGGCCAGCTTCGATTTCTCCGACTGCCCGCCCCTGCCCGCCGGGGCGAGCCCGTTCTACTCGCGGTGTCAGGTGGCCGTCGTCACCAGCGGCACTTTCCAGGTCGGCAACTTCGACCAGGAGATCGAGGAGCCGATCAGGCTCACCTACGCCAGCACCCTCAACGCCGAGACCTTCGAGAGCGAGATCATCTTCGGCGGCCTCGACGCCCCGAAGATGCTGGTGCAGCCGGGTCTGTTCGGTGACCCGCTGTTGAGTGCCGTGTATGCGAAGGTCGAGTACGCCGGCTCGTTCGAGATTCCGGCGGCCGGGAGCCACCTCGCCATCAACATGGCGGTGAAGGTCCGGCTCATCAACCCCTTCCTGGGGAGCAACTGCACGGTCGGGACCAACAGCAACCCGATCATGCTGAACCTCACCACCGGCACGACCGACCCGCCCGCGCCCAACACCCCGATCACCGGGGAGGACCCGAGGATCGCGCGGTCGGACCCGCCGCCCAGCGTGCTGCAGGCCCAGAGCGTCGACAACTCGTTCTCGGTGCCCGGCGCCAAGGGCTGCGTGTTCGGCGGCGGCGTCGCCGACTGGCTGGTGAACCAGATCGGCGGATTCCCCGCAGCCGCCGGCACCAACACCACGGTCCAGAACGAGTACATCGTCTCCAAGCAGTACAGCCAGCTCTGAGCCCGATCAGCGCTCGACCGGTCCGTGCCCGCGGCGACCCCGCGGGCACGGCCGTCCGCTTTCAGCTACATCGATTCGTCAGGGCATGCCTGCCGTTCTGCCGCCACGACCGCCGGAGACCAGCATGGAGAACACGGCATCGCGAGCGAACAGGGGGTTCGAGACGAGTCGTCCGTGGGTCATCGGAGCGGTGTTGCCGTGCGCGGTCGGGACGTTCGGCGCTGTCGCCAACTCGGCGAGACCCCGGGGTGACGTCGGGCGCGCGGCCGGGTTCGCGGACGTCCTGCGCATCAACCCTGGTGTCGTGTCAGCCGGGCAGGCGGCCGTGGTCGCGGGGGTGACGGCCGCCGGGTTCGCGGCGCTGTGGTGGTCGATGCGGCGGAGTTGGCCATGGCTCCTGGTGGCGGGCGTGGCCCTGACCCTCCCCACCGAGGTCGTGTACGTCGTCGCAAGGGACGCCTTATTCGGCGATGCGGCCTGGTTCTACTTCGGCTCGGTCACCGCCGGGGCGCAGCTCGTGTTACTAGGGACGCTGGCCGCGGGGGTGCGGCTCGTCCACATCGGCGCGCCGGGCGCGGGCGCGATCCTGATCGGGGCCGGGGTCGGCGCACAGGTCTTCGGCGCGGCCACCGATGTGTGGATCGCGCACATCGCGATCGTGCAGCCCGGCGGTTTCCCGCTGGACTTCTCGGAGGCCGTCCAGATCCTGCTTCACTTCGCGTTTCTGGCCACCGCGATCGGTGTGGCGCTCCTGATGCTGGCCTTGCATTACCGCTACGACGGACGGCCCGAGCTGGCCCCGCGGTCGGGCGCCGAGCCCAAGATGGGCCTCCGCACGGCGACCGCGGGCGCGGTCGCCGCAGTGGCGTTCGTCCCGGCCGCCGGCATGGAGACGGTGAAGGGCGGGTTCGGTGTCGCCGCGTGCTGGCTGCTGCTGGGCGCGGGACTGGCGGCAGCGGCTCTGGCCGGGCTCCGCGCGGCGGCCGGTGTCGTCGTGGCGGCGGTGATCGTCGTCGGGGTCTCCGGCCCGGCGAGCGCGGTCATCCAGTCGGAGAACTCGAACTACGTCCTCATGTGGTTCCTGGTGGCGCTTGGCGTGGTGGCGGGGGTCGCCGTCGCGTTCCCGTCCTGGCGCCGCTGGGCCGCCCTCGCCGGATGCGCCGCCTGCGCGCTGGCGCTCGCCGTCACCATGCTGATCCGTCCAGACGGCATGACCCTGCTCATGCTCGCCCTCCTCGCAGCCACCGCCACCGTCGCGATCGCGTCGCTGGGCGTGTGGCTGACCCAGGACGCCCTTTCCCCGGCCGTCCTGGGCCCCCTGATGTTCGCGACGGTGATCGGTGCCTGCGGCCTGCTCGCCCACTGGCAGGGCACCGGCAGGCGCGGACCGAACGCGGAACTGTTCCGCGAACCCGGCCACCTCTGGCTCTACACCGTCCTGCTCCTCCTGGCGGGCCTCGCCCTCATCGCCCTGTCCCGCTGGCCGAAACGCCCCGCCCCAGACTGACCGGCCGTGGCGGGGCATGCGGTCAACGATCGTCGGAGTGAGCAAAGGTGTTCGCCGCGAGAGTGCCGCCCTCATGGGTTCCGTCACGGGGACGAGGCGGAGGCGGAACGTCCTCCGGCCTGCTGGCGCGTGTATCGGGCGGCGCGGTGTGCGGGACCTCGAACCAGACGCGCAGCCGGCCGTCGTCGAGCTGCTCGAATCCCCACGACTTGGCGAGCATCGACAGGATGGGCAGGCCGCGCCCGTGTTCGCCGTCCGGATCGTCGACGTGGTGCGGCACGGTGCTGCCGCCCTCGTCGGTGACCTCGATCCGGACGTTCGCCGTGCCCACGTAGGCGTCCACCTCCACGAGGTGGCCGTTGCCATGGACGATCGAATTGGTGAGCGTCTCGGAAAGCAGCAGGACGCTGTCATCGTAGGCGCTGTGCTCCGCCCCGAGCAGCGGCTCGAGCCGCTCCAGCAGCCAGCGCCGCCCGTTCACCACGTTCTTCGGGGTGGACGGGATGACGCACGTCCCCAGGTGCTTCATCGGACGCCCACCGCCCACGCCACCCGCGCGGCGGTCTCCGCGACGTTCCCGGCCATGCACCACTGCCCGCCGAAGATGTAGAGCCACCGCCCCCGGTGGTCGACCGCCGCGACCCCAAGCCATGTGCGCGGCCATGCCCGCTCTGGGACCCACAGCACGGCCTCACCGCGCGACGGGTGGACGAGCATCGAGGTGCACTGCTGACGTTCCCCCAGCTTGTAACACAGATCAGCCAGGAGGCTGTACCGCATCGCATGCGGCCGCTGATCCGCTGACATCGTCGGACGCCCCTTCTCCAGGCACGCGGACGACCACGATTCACCCGGCTTTCTTCCGTGATCACCCGTCTACCGTGCGTGATTTTCGCTACGGTCAGAGCATGGAGCGGACGGGATGAGTTTGTAAACCCAGGAAAGTGAACTCGCTCAAAGAATCATGGTCCGCTCGATGGGCATATACCTAGCGGAGGTACGAACGTGGCAAGTCGGACGAGTCCCACGGTCCGCAGGCGACGACTCGCATCTGAAATGCGGAGATTGCGGAGAGAGTCGGGAAAGACCCGCGAAGAGGCGGCCAGGTTCGCGGACATCGCCCCCGCCACGGTCAGCCGCATCGAGGCCGCCGTCCACGCGCCGAAGGTCGCCGACATCATGGCGCTCTGCAAGTTCTACGGCCTGGACGACGAGCGCACCGACGTCCTCGTCACCCTCGCCCGCCAGAGCCGCCAACGCGGCTGGTGGCACCGGTACTCGGGCTCCATCCCCGAGTGGTTCGAGGTCTACGTCGGCCTCGAAGAGGAAGCTGCAGAGATTTCGGATTACGCATCCGAGTTCGTCCCCGGCCTCCTGCAGACGGAGGACTACATCAAGGCTCTGTTCCACGCCAGCCTGCGGACATGGTCAGAGAAGGAGATCGAGCACCGAGTTGCACTGCGCCTCAAGCGACAGGAGCGTCTTGTCAGCAACGATCCTCTCAAGGTCTGGGCCGTCCTCAACGAGGCGGTGATCCGGAGGCAGGTCGGTGGACGCAACACCATGAGAAAGCAGCTCCACCACCTCGCCGAGTTGTCTCGGCTTCACCACGTCAATCTCGTGGTCCTGCCGTTCTCTGTAGGTGCCCACCCGTCCATGGACGGAGCCTGCACACTTCTACGCTTCCCTGAGCCCGCCGACCCCGACATCGTCTACATCCAGTACCGCCTGGGGAGCATCTATCTGGAGGACCCTTCCGACGTCGACGTATATGCCGACGTCTTCGATCATCTTCGCTCTCGGGCGCTCGGCCCCGACGAGTCCCTTGCGCTGATCGCTAAGGTGGCTGACGATTTCTCATAACCCCGAAAACCGGACAGGAGTGCAGAGTGATCATGAAGCACTCATTCGTACAGTGGCACAAGAGCAGCTACAGCGCGGAGGAAGGCCACTGCGTCGAGGTCGGTACATGGCGCAAGAGCAGTTGGAGCGCCGACGAGGGCAACTGTGTTGAGATCGGCATAGGGGATGCGGTGGTGCTGGCGCGGGACTCCAAGGATCCGGACGGGCCGGTGCTGGGCTTCGGTGCCGACACCTGGGGCGCCTTCCTCGACACCGTGAAGAGCGGTCGCGTCGACCTCTCCTGACGGCAATCCTCGCGGCGTCGGCCGTCGACGACCACGGCTTCGAGTGAATCGGTCACGGGCGCTTCCACGCGACCGATGCCCGCCATCAGTCGGTGAACAGCCGCCCGGAATGGCGCAGATGGTGCCCTCCATCGCCATGGGCCCGGTGGTGGCGTAGAGCGGCCAGCCGATCGCGAGGCCCTGAACTGCTGGGGGCGGATCAAAATGGAAAGGCGGTGGAAGCAGGATCGGCCCGCTTCCACCGCTGATCGCGTGGCGTCACGGCTGGACGTCACGTAGTCCGTCGCGCCAGAAGGCGTGACGGACGCCCTGTCCAGGCGACGGTCAAGCCGTCAGGCGAGGCGGGTCCTTCCACAAAAGCCATTCATCTGTCTTCCAGATGTCCGGCACGCGGATCACGGTGTCAAGACCGGCGATCCACGCAGGGCTGTTCCCGCCGGTGTCGAAACGGTCCTCCGTCCAGACACCGTTCTTGACCGGCAGACCGGTGTGGTCGCTCCCCTGGAGAAGGATCCGGGCAGCGACGGCGGACGCCAGGACCACGAGGCCGGCGCCGATCCACCCGTAGAGGTTCGGCGCCACGCCGGTCCCGACGAGTAGCCCGACAAGACAGGCCACCACGGGGTTGAGACATTGCACCGTGCTGATCAGCCCATCGGACCGGGCGAGCTCGTAGGCACGGACGTACGCCAAGTTGGCGACCAGGAACAGCGCCGATGTGAGCGCCACGGTCGACAGCACCCGCCAGGTCATCCAGTGATCGTCCGTCCAGACGAGGACCGGTACCCCGACGAGGCAGGCGGCGCTCCACCCCATCAGCTCCACGACCCGCGTGAGGTCGCCCAGCTCGGTCAGCTTCCCCGACACGATCGTGCCGCTGACGCCGATGGCGGAGACCAGGCACGCCATGACCAGACCCCAGGATTCGGCCCCATCGGTGAACGGCCTGGCCAACAGTACGACGCCGACCAACCCGATCACGAACCACACGACATGCCGTCGCCGGCCCGGTCCGCGCTCGGGGAAGACCAGCCGCCACGTCGACAGGGCCAGCGCCCCGAGTGCCACGAGCGTCATCATGGTTCCGACACCCACGCGTTTCAGGGCGGCCTGCTGCAGCTGCCCCTGGAGGAGGGAGGGAACCATCAGGATGAATACCCACTTCCAGTAAGCCCGGTCCCATCGGAACTCGGCGGCGCGCTTTCTCGCCTGGCTGCGGAAACGCGTGGCCAGGCTGAAGAAGACGGCTCCAAGAACTGTGATCAGGGCACCCACCGCGGCGGGCGAGTACTCGGGATAGAGGCGTGTGGCATTCGCCGACCCTAATGATATTAGGGTCAGGGTGAGCACTCCCATGAGCGCTCCCATGAGTTTGCGCATTGGGCTCTCCTTTGTTCACCCGGCTGTTCGGCCGGTGCCTGACCGCGTAGATCAGGCAGAGGAGACCGTCCTGGACGAGGCCCGGGACGCAACATTCACGCCGCCGACAGCCGCAGCGACTCTGCGCGCAGGGTCGTGCCATGCGTTCTGGTGCGGGTGACGACGAACGTTCACCGGGTCTGGTGACACCCCCGGTCGATGTCCGCGATGACCAGGCGGGCGGGGCCCGGATGGACGTTGACGGTGTGGCTAAGGTTGCGTCGTATGGGTGGCGGGCATGCGCATTACGTCGTGCTGGACGGTAAGCAGCGCCGTGTCTGGTCGCGGCGGCGTGGTGCCTTGTCGCTGTTCACCGACGTGCTGTGGGGGCCGGAGCGCACGCTGGAATTCATTCAGAGTCAAGAGGGCGGCACTCCCGACTTCTGGATGAATTCGGTCTGGTGGCAGGGCGTGCTCCTTGTGGATCTGCGAAAGCGGCAGATGCTCGTCCATACTTTTCACGAGATGGATGACCACCACACGTCCGTCCACGAGATCCGTGCCTGGCTGCGCATCGTGCGGGGATTGTGGCCGCGCGGTTGGGAGATCGCCTGGATCCCGCGTGGGCTGCATGAGGTGATGGATCACCTCGGGCTGCCGTACGACACCGTCCTCTACCTGGACGAACCGATGATCGCCCCACCTCGGTCGCAGTGGGCGTTACCTCCGGCGGAGGACGACGACCTTGCGGCGGCAGCCGAGACCGTCGTCGCCGTGCGGGGAACGGGAGGCCGCTTGTCGTTCGGGGGGCTCTGGATCAACGGAATGGACGAAATGCTGCTCCACGGGCCTGCCCGTTTGGAAATCGAGCAGGAAGAAGCGGCTGACTGTGCGGTGCTGGGAGCGGTACCTCGTAATGGCGCCTATCTGGATGTCGGGAGTCGGCGGCTGGACTGGTGGGCCCTCGACTGTCCGCACGATCGGCGCCTGGTGGAATCGCAGTGGACGGGGTGGACGCTGACAGACCACGGCGACGACTATGCCGAGGTCGCTCGGCTCGCCGGACCGGACTTCGTGATCGAGGGCGGTTCGGAAGGGGACGCTTGCGGCTTGTGGGGGAGTGGCTCGGGGCCAGGACGCCCGCCCCCACCGACCGGGCCGCCTTGGGCGAGGTCGTCTCGTCGCTGTCCCGCGCCGGTGACTGACCCGCTGCTCCACGCCGGGCCTTAGCGCGGTGGCCTCGCGTTTGCCGGGGATGACCAGCGGCCAGATCAGCCGGTGCGTCCCTTCGCCGGTCAGGTGAAGATCTCGTCGAGGGAGTCGGCGGTCGCGACGCGGCGGGCCCAGGTGTGGATCTGTTCGAGGTCCTGACAGGAGGTGATGCGTTCCCGGAGGTCGTCGTCGATGGTGAAGCCGTGCGACTCCAGGACGATGAGAAGCAGTTCGGCCTTGCCTTCGGCCCGGCCTTCGACCTTGCCTTCGGCGATGTGGTTGGGGGGCGAAGTCGCTTTCCCACTCGTAAGTGTCGGCCTGCATGATCTCCTCCAAGCAGCGTCGTGCGGCCTCGTCTGCACCCGCCGCAGCCCTCCACGTCCATGCTCGAACGTGGAGGGCTTGTACGCGTCCTGCAAGCTGCCACTAGAGCAGACCTGCGAGGACGGGAATGAACAGCCCACTTGGCGGAGAGACGGACGGCCGGTCGCCTGTCAGGTGAAGATGCGGTCGAGAGGCTCGCCTTCCGTGGCGCGGCGGGCCCAGGTGTGGAGCTGTTCGTGGTCCTGGCAGGAGGTGATGCGTTCCCGGAGGTCGTCGTCGATGGTGAAGCCGCGCGTCTTCAGTACGGTGAGTAGCAGCTTGGCCTCGCCCCTGGCCTCGCCCTTGACCACGCCCCTGGCCTCGCCTTCGGCGATGTGTTTGAGGGCGAAGTCGCTTTCCCACTCGTAAGTGTCGGCCTGCAAGATCTCCTCCAAGCAGCGTCGTGCGGCTCCGGAGAGCTGCGACAGCACGTAGTCATGGTACAACTCGCCCTTGTCGCGGTCGGTGACCTGCAGGGCTTCGGCGAAGGCCGTCAGGACGGCCTTCTGGTCCGGGCCGTCGGCGTGCGCGACGGTGCTCAGGATCGCCAGTTCCGGCAGGGAACGGGCCTGGTCCAGGTCGGTGACGGCGGGGACCTCGGTGAGTTCGAGTACCCAGGGGCGCAGGACCCAGCCGTGATGCCCGGTCTCGATCGGTTCACGGCACCAGGCGGCGGTCTTCTCGTCCGGGCACAGCACCAGCAACGTCACCGGGCACTCTTGCCGCGCCCGGAGTGTGGCCAGGTAGACCGGCCACGTGTAGCGCTTGCGCTCCTTCTGGTCGAGCTGGGTCTCGACGACGATCGCGAGATCCGGCTTCTCGGGGTCACCGAGCAGGACGGTCGAGTCGCATCGGTATTCGGTGGGTTTGCAGTCGGTCAGCGTCTCCGATCCCAGTGATATCTGCTCGTACTCGGGGGGCTTGATCCCGGATACCGCCTGGAGGAGTTCCGGGGCCAGCGCGGGCCGGTTCCGGATCAACTCGAGCGGCACCTCATGCTTCGTGGAGGGCACGGGGTGGACGCTATCGGTGGTCGTGCCGCCACGGAGAGCGAAGATCGTTACATGGGGAGATGGAGGAGATGTTCTGGCATGTCCCTGTTCGTGGTGCAGATGCGCGGGAGGACGGCGCCCTGTAGGTCGTCGGGCCGGTAACGGTTCGGGTGGGGGG
>NZ_SMKH01000287.1 GCF_004348515.1 Actinomadura sp. KC345
CCCGATGGGTCGAGCCTCGTGTCGAGGTCATCTCGGGTGTGACCCTACGGGAAGCCGTCCGGTGGCTTCCTGAGGAAGACGCCGGACGGCTTCGCGCGACTCAGCGCCGGTAGGCCTTCCACACCTTGTGCATGCGGGTCCCCTGGCCGGCGGTGAAGGACGTCATGCAGGTGTCGTAGCTGTAGTCCATGTAGTTGTGCACCGAGTCCTTCCCAGGGGCGGGGCAGGCTCGCCTACGCCTTCGAGCAGGCGACCTGTGCGCGCAAGGAGCCCAGGCTTCTACCCACTCTCCCGGGGTAACGACCCGGCGTTTGTGCGGTGACCGCACCCGCCGACCCCAGCCCGCGCCGGGGTCGGCGCTTCACATTGGGCGCGTGGAGGATTCTTCGGCGCTTGACGATTCGCGGCTTTCTGGACGGTCCCCATTGGTCGCCGAAGGCGGCCCCGCCTTAGGGCGGTCCAATCAAAGAATGGAGGAGGGCTGATGGAATCGGCTTTTCCCGAGGAGATGGGCGTTCGCGATCTGCTACAGGAGATGGCGGACGGTCACCTGACCTCGGCAGAACTCACCGCTCGATGCCTGGCACGCATCGAGCGGCTGAACCCCGTTCTTCACTCGGTCATCGCGGTGGATCCGCACGCACTGGCGCAGGCTCGTGCGATCGACCGTCTCCGGGCTTCGGGCGGTGCGGTCGGGCCGCTCGCCGGGATCCCGGTTCTGGTGAAGGACAACATCGACACGTTCGGCCTGCCCACGACGGCGGGTTCGGTGGCTCTGCGCGGTGCGATGCCGCGCCGAGACGCCGACCTGGTGGCCCGGCTGCGCCGGGCCGGCGCGGTCATCCTGGGTAAGACGAATCTGTCGGAGTGGTCCAACTTCCGCTCCGCCGGAGCACCGGGCGCCTGGAGTCCGGTCGGCGGGCAGGCCAGGAACCCGTATGTCCTGGATCGGTCTTCGCTGGGGTCGTCCAGCGGCTCCGCGGTCGCGGCGGCCGCGGGCTTGGTCCCGGTGGCCATCGGGACCGATACCGGTGGCTCCATCAACAAGCCCGCCGGAGGGAACGCCGTCGTCGGTCTCCGACCGTCCCACGGGCGGGTCGGTGGGAACGGGATCGTGCCGGTCTCACCGTGGCAGGACACGGCCGGGCCGATCACCCGGAGTGTGGCGGACGCCGCCGCGCTCTTCGCGGTGATCGCCGTCTCGCACCGCGCCATCCGCCTGGAACCGGGCCTACCGTCCGGGACCAGGATCGGCGTGTGGAGCGGGATCAGGACGGAGGGGAACCACCCTGACGTGGATCGTGTTCTCGCCGAAGCCACGGCGAGGCTGCACGATCTGGGCGCGACCACCGTCGAGGTGGACCTGCCCGTACCCGATCAGGACGTGCTTCCCTTCGAGTTCAAGGAGGCCATCAACGCCTACCTGAGGTCGGCCGGGGGCGAGCACCCCCGCGACCTCGCCGATCTGATCGCCTTCCACCGGGACGAGCCCGCCGAGCGGGTGCCCGAATTCGGGCTGACCAAGTTCGAGCAGGCCCAGCTTTCGGACACCGTCCGCTCACCGCAGGAGTACCGGAACGAACGCGAGCGGATCACCGAGGAGACGCGCCGGAGCATCGGCCGCCTCTTCGGCCGGCACCGGCTGACCGCGATCATGGCTCCGTCCAACGGCCGGGTCCCCGTGGTCCACGGTGCGAAAAGCGCTCCGTGGGTGGATTCCACCCTCCCGGCGGCGGTCGGTGGGTATCCCAGTATCACGGTACCGGCCGGCTACACCGACGCCGAACTCCCGCTCGGCGTCTTGTTCATCGGTCTCAGGAACCGCGATGAGGAACTCCTGGGGCTCGCCTACACCTTCGAGCAGGCGACCCGAGCGCGCAAGGAGCCCAGGTACCTGCCCACTCTCCCGGTGTGACGACCGGGCACCCGTGAGGTGACGATCCGCCGACCCCAGCCCCTGCGCTGGGGTCGGCACTTCACGCGGGCGTCCGCTCGTTCGCCAGGGCCGTCTGACACCACGGCGGCGTAGCGTGGGCCGGGGTGGATGTCGAGGTTGAGGCCGCGCGGGTCCTGAGGAGTTGCGGGCGCAGGGGGATTCGGTACGGGCTGCGAATGAGAAGCGCTACCTGAAGAGCGACTTCGTGCACATCGGTGTGCCCGTGCCCGCGTTGCGCAAGGTCGCCGTGTCCGCGGTGAAGACCACACCCACGCGCGACGAGCTGCTCGCTCTCGCCGAGAAGGTCGTCGGCAGGTTGGTCGTCCGGCACCCGGATCTGGGGTCGGTACTCGATGCCTGGGTCGCCGACCCCTACATGTGGGTAAGGCGTGCGGCCGTCCTGGCGCTGCTGGCAGGGATCAGGAACGGAAGCCCCGACCTGGTCAGGATCGACAAGTTCGGGGATGCGCTCATCGGTGAACGCGAGTTCTTCATCCGCAAGGCCCTCGGGTGGGTGCTGCGGGAGCTGTCCAAGAAGGACCCGGGGTGGGTGGCCCGATGGGTCGAGCCTCGTGTCGAGGTCATCTCGGGTGTGACCCTACGGGAAGCCGTCCGGTGGCTTCCTGAGGAAGACGCCGGACGGCTTCGCGCGACTCAGCGCCGGTAGGCCTTCCACACCTTGTGCATGCGGGTCCCCTGGCCGGCGGTGAAGGACGTCATGCAGGTGTCGTAGCTGTAGTCCATGTAGTTGTGCACCGGGTCGTCCCCGGGAGCCGGGCAGGTGTCCTTGCCGGACGGGCAGCCGTTCGTGGGGTCGCGCTCGGCGGGAGTGTCCGCCACGCGGTCGCCTTCGCCCATGCAGCCGTCCTGGAACGTGTGGTAGAGGCCGAGCCAGTGGCCGACCTCGTGTGTCGCACTGAATCCCTTGTTGAAGTTCTCGATGGGGCCGCCCGGCATGCTGCCGTAGTGGATGGTCACGCCGTCCATCTTGGGCTCGGACTTGTACTTCCACGGGAACGTCGACCAGCCGAGCAGGTCTCCGCCTATGTAGGCGCTGTAGAGGTTCAACGTGCCCTTGCCGCCCTTGCGCAGCCTCGGCTTGAACGTCCGCTCGTAGCGTTCGGGGTCGTTGAACCAGGCGGCGTTGTCCGTCCGGGTCGTGTCGCGGAGGTCGAACGAGATACGGGTGTTGGCGCCGCCGTTCCGTCCTCCGTAGGAGGCGTTCAACGTGCTTACCTGGCGCTTGACCTCCGCACTGGACACGTTGCCCTTCGCGCCGTCATGCAGCACATGGAAGTAGACCGGGATCCTGATCTGTGGCGCTGCGCGGAGGTCGTCACCGGCCGACCGGCCATCCGTCCCATCGGCGGGGCTCACGCCCAGACCGCGCAGTATCTCGTTGAGCTGCCGCTCGACCGTCGCGGCCTGCCCAGGCGTCAGGTCGTTGTGCCCCCGCCCGTGCGCTCCGTCCGCCCCTGGCCGCAGCCGCGCGTCGGCGTGTGCGTGCATGTGCGCGCAGTCGTCCTGGCGTGTGGTCTCCGGGGACGGCCCAGAGGGCATCGCGGGGACGAACGCGGCGATCAGGGCGGTGGCGGCGAGCAACTTCACGGCACTCCTAGGGAGGACGCTTGCGGACGGGAGCCATGTGAACACAAGGCGTCATCAAGAGGTATCAGAGCGGAGTCACCACAGGAGTGTGGTCAGGGTAAATGGATGCCGACCGTTATCGGTCAATCGCACCATGTAACGGCCGCGGGTCGGGTGCGGGCATCAGCCCAGGCAGCCACCCCCGTAGACTGGTGGGACCCTTCCGGCCGTGCGAAAGGCGTTGTTGGTGGCCGCAGACCAGTCCTTTGACACCGTTCTCGTCGTCGACTTCGGCGCGCAGTACGCGCAGCTGATAGCGCGGCGGGTCCGCGAGTGCCATGTGTTCAGCGAGATCGTGCCGTCCACCATGCCGGCGGAGGAGATGCTCGCCAAGCGGCCGAAAGCCATCATCCTGTCGGGCGGCCCTGCGTCGGTGTACGCGGAAGGCGCCCCGGTGGCGCCGGACGGGCTGTTCGACCTGGGCGTCCCCACGTTCGGCATCTGCTACGGCCACCAGGTGATGGCCCAGGCCCTGGGCGGGACGGTCGAGAACTCCGATGTCGCCGAGTACGGGGGCGCGACCGTCACCGTCTCGGCCCCCGGCATGCTGTTCGCGGGGCTGCCGCACGAGCAGGCGGTGTGGATGTCGCACCGCGACTACGTCAGCCGTGCCCCGTCCGGCTTCACCGTCACGGCCAGCACCGACGTGACACCGGTCGCGGGCATGGAGGACCGTGAGCGCGGCCTCTTCGGCGTCCAGTTCCACCCCGAGGTCCTGCACACGGAACACGGCATGGAGCTTCTGCGCCGGTTCCTGTACGAGGGCGCCGGATGCCGTCCGAACTGGACGATGGTGAACATCGCGGACGAGTCGATCGCGGCCGTCCAGGAGCAGGTGGGGCACAAGCGGGCGATCTGCGCGCTGTCCGGCGGCGTGGACTCGGCGGTCGCCGCCGCCCTCGTCCAGCGTGCGATCGGCGACCAGCTGACCTGCGTGTTCGTCGACCACGGCCTGCTGCGCAAGGGTGAGCCCGAGCAGGTCGAAAAGGACTTCGTCGCCGTCACCGGCGTGAACCTCCACGTCGTGGACGCCCAGGACCGCTTCCTCGCCGCCCTCGACGGCGTCACCGACCCCGAGGAGAAGCGCAAGATCATCGGCCGGGAGTTCATCCGCGTCTTCGAGGAGGCGGCGCGCGAGATCGTCAAAGGCGGTTCCGGGGAAGCGTCCTCCCGGAAGGGCACGGAGGACGCGGCCGAACCGGTCGAGTTCCTCGTCCAGGGGACCCTCTACCCGGACGTCGTCGAATCGGGCGGCGGCACCGGCGCGGCCAACATCAAGTCGCACCACAACGTCGGCGGGCTCCCCGAAGACCTGCAGTTCCAGCTGATCGAGCCGCTGCGGAACCTGTTCAAGGACGAGGTCCGCGCGCTCGGCGAGCAGCTCGGCCTGCCGACCGAGATCGTCTGGCGCCAGCCCTTCCCCGGCCCCGGCCTCGGCATCCGCATCATCGGCGCCGTGACCCGCGACCGCCTGGACATCCTCCGCGACGCGGACGCGATCGCCCGCGAGGAGCTGACCAGCGCCGGACTCGACCGCGACATCTGGCAGTTCCCGGTGGTCCTGTTGGCGGACGTCCGGTCGGTGGGTGTCCAGGGTGACAGCCGCACCTACGGGCACCCCATCGTCCTGCGGCCGGTGACCAGCGAGGACGCCATGACGGCCGACTGGGCACGGCTGCCTTACGACGTCCTCCAGCGCATCTCCACCCGCATCACCAACGAGGTCCGCGAGATCAACCGGGTCACGGTCGACATCACGTCCAAGCCCCCCGGCACCATCGAGTGGGAGTAACCCGAGGAAAGCGGGGCCGTCACGTCACGCGACGTCATGGCAGAATTTGGGGCCGTCGTTGTTGTAGTTGCGCACCTGCGTGTAGTGCTTGTGGCCGGCCTGAGCGCCGTACTTGAGAAGCCATATCGTGAAACGGAAGCAGTGCTTCTCAGCCAGGTTCTCCGGCTGCCCATCCGGGAACACGGATGTGGTCCCGTTGTGAGCGGTGATGGAATACTCCGTCGCATCCGGGTCTTTGGTCACATTCTTGATCCGCAGACGGACGGAGTAGTCATCCCCCGGTTTGTCCCGGAGATGGACGACGTCGCCATTGGGATGGAAGGTGACCTCTGCCTTGCAGTTGGCGAAGCTGTGGATGCACATCGATCCGTAGCTGCCGTAATTGCGCCAGGGGCCCCAGACGCCCGCCGCCGCGGGACCGGCCGCGATCATCGGTGACAGTACAACGCCCGATGCCAGCGTGACCCGCAAGATCGCCCTCTTCATCCGAACTCCCCCTTCATCCGGCCTGCTCGTCAAAAGTCGCACGCGCCCTGGTGGCCAAGGCGTGCAACGGTGCCCTGAGGTACCTTCCCTTTCGGCTGTGTGAACCTTCTGGGGGCAATGGTCCCGACCGCCGCCTCAATGGCAACATGCTGAGCTGGACGAAGGCCCAGGACTGGTTCGCGCGGAGCGTGCCAGGTGGTGCTCGCCTTCCTCCTACCTGGTCGAAGCGGCCAAGGACGATGCAGAGTCGATGTCGAGAACGCTCCGGCCGCTCCGACTTCCTACAGGGAACCGCGGGTTCCCGTGGTGGTGCCCCATGGACGGCACCGGATACGGAGGAGCAGACATGTCACGCAACATCGAGACCGTCAACACCTACCTGGACGGTTTCCGTAAGAACGACCACGAGCAGATCCTGTCCTGCCTGACCGAGGACATCGAGTGGACCGTCTTCGGCGGATTCCACCTGACAGGCAAGGACGCCTACGACAAGGCGATCGACGGCCCGCCCGGACTCATCGACCCGCCGCACCTGGAGGTCGTCCGCATGGTCGAGCAGGACGATGTCGTCATGGCGGAACTCACGGGGACGGTGAAGCGCGTCGCGGGCGGCGAGATGCGCATGTCCATGGCCGAGGTGTTCGTCATGCGCGACGGCAAGATCGCTGAGCGTCGAGCCTGGGTCGTCGAACTCAAGGAGAACGACCACCGCTGACCTGGGACGTCCGATCGGGCGGCCCGGGTCGGCGGCGACCATGGACCCGGGCCGTCCGTCACCGTGACGACCTGGATTACGGGAGATGCCCCAGTACGGCCCACACGCTTTTACCGCCCTGCTCTGGGCGCCAGCCATGTTCCTTGGCCAGGATCGCGATGATGCTTAGGCCCCACCCACCGGGGTCCGGTGCGTCCTCAGGGACGGGACGCGTCGGCATGGTCAGGTCGGGTGTGGATGCCTCGGGCTTATCTGGGGACGTGTCCCATACCTCGATGCGAAGTCCGCCGGGCACGAGCGCCAGACGCAGAGAGATGGGCTGATGGCGCGTCGCGCGGACGGCGTTCGTCAGTAGTTCGGACACGATGAGGATCGCGTCGTCCACCGTGGCCTGGGGCAACCCCCACTGGAGGGCCTGGGATTCGACGATGAGGCGGCCCTGCGAGACGGCCTCGGGTATCGCCAAGAGTCCGCGCCGCAAA
The DNA here is from genome assembly GCF_004348515.1 of Actinomadura sp. KC345. Lineage (GTDB taxonomy): Bacteria > Actinomycetota > Actinomycetes > Streptosporangiales > Streptosporangiaceae > Spirillospora. The sequence goes on from NZ_SMKH01000287.1 coordinate 7,059, forward strand.
GCTGCGGGGCCGGTCGGCGTTCCGTCGATCATCGCGCTCACCGCCGCGCTTCCCGGGCCAGGCCGTCCTGCTGCAGCATCAGGTCGCCCAGCGTGTGCAGGTCGGACGCGGTGAGCGTGGCCAGCAGACGCCCGTCGCCGCCGCGGATCGCTTCGGGGTGCCGCAGATGCACCGTCCACAACCCGGTGCTGCGCGCCCGGTAGGGGTCGCCCCACCGCCCGGCCTTCGGCTGGACGGCCGGCGATGGGTCCGTTTCGTCTATGACGTCTTCCTTGTGGAATTTGTCGCTGTTCATTTTCCTGATCGCCTCTGTCGCAGACTTTTTGCGTTCTGTGCGACAGGTTGACCGAGGTGTCTTACAGTCGTCACTGTTGCCAACAACATCGGAAAAACAATGACGTGCGGAGGTATGTGATCATGGTCAGGCCGTCCCCGACCCGCACGAGTCGATCTACGCCTTCATGGCCTACTACCTGCGCTTCCTTCGGATCGAGCACAACGCCACACAGGCGGACGTCGCCAAGATCCTCAACTGCTCGATCGGCCAGGTTTCCAAATACGAGAGCGGCGATAAGCAACTCGCCAGCCGGGAGTGCAACGCGCTGGACAAAACGTGGAATACGGGCGGCGTGTTCACCATCTGGCTCGGATATGCAAAACTCGGAATCGACGCGAATGCCCCAGCCCGCCTCGACCGTTACCAGCGCAGGGCCACCGAGCACTGCATCTTCTCCAGCAGCGTGGTACCCATCCCGCTGCAGACGGAGGACTACGCGAGGGGCCTGCTGGAAGCGGGCCACGCCGCCGGGCTCATCGAAGACGTCGACATCGCCGTCGCCCTGCGGATGGATCTCCAGGCGGCGATCCTGGACGGCCGCCCCGACCTATGGGTGGTGATCGACCAGATCGCTCTCCGCAAGATGGGGAGTTCGCAGGTCATGGCCGACCAGCGAGACAAACTGCTGGAGATGAGCAAGTTCCGCCATGTGTCCGTACGTATACTGCCCCTGTCGGCTGCACCGCATACAGGAGTGGATGGCTCCTATTGGTGCTTCACGCTTCCGGGGCGTCGCTTGGCGGCTTATTCGGGTAACGCGATCGGCATCGGCCGGATCATGGATGACCAAACCGATGCGGCGGATGTGGCGACGCGTTTCCACCGGATCGCGGCGCGGGCTTGGAGTGAAGACCAGTCGCGTGAGTATCTAGCACGGATGGGTGAGTCCTATGACGACTTGGCGCAAGAGTAGTTACAGCGGATCTCACGGCACTTCCGACTGTGTTGAGGTCGCTTCCATAAAGGGGGGCGTGGGGATTCGGGACAGCAAGAGCCCGTCCACCCACCTCCTGACGTTCTCCAAGGGCGACTTGGCGGCTCTCGTCGGGAAAATAAAGTCCGGCGAGCTGGAACTCTGATTCCTTGGAGACGAAGTGAAAGCGATGCCCCGGTGTGCTCCAAAGTGGTGCAAGAGCAGCTATAGCCAAACTCACGGCACGTCTGACTGTGTTGAGCTCGCTTCCCTGGACGGGGTTGTGGGAATTCGGGACAGTAAGAGCCTGTCCACCCCACACCTGTCCGTCTCTAAGGAGGGTATGGCTGCCCTCTTTGACCGGATCAAGGCAGGCGGGCTGGATCTGTTGACCGGTCCAGGTGCAATTCACTAAGGCACGCCCGGCGGTGAGGGCGGCGGCCTCCCGGCTGGGACGGCGCCGGGCTTCCGACGAGGACGCCGGGGACGACGAAGAGTCCGCCTGGAGGCGGGGTCGGGTGCTCGCCGGGCTGTCGGTGGGAACGGCCGGGTTGCTGCTGTTCCACCGGGCCGTCCCCAACGGCGTGGGCCGGGTGGGGAGCCTGCTGGAGACGTTCCTGCCTTGGCTCGGCCTGGCGGTCGTGGTGCTGCTCGTCTCGGCATTGCTGCGCCGTTCGGCGACCGCGTCGGTGGCCCTACTCCTGCCGGTGGCGGCCTGGACGTACGTCTTCGGCGGCCTGCTCTTGCCCGCCCCGGAGCCCGGCCCGCGCGACCTCGTCGTGGTGCAGCACAACGTCAGCGACGAGAACACTTGGATTGGGACGGGCCTTAACGTGAAGCGAAACCTCTTGATATCGGGAATGATTGTGGGCTTGGTGGGCTATGCGTGTGCGGCGGTATTGGTGGTATTACGCGTTGCCGACGCCTCCGATCGCGGCAGTGTCGTCGACTCCGGTCGGACCACTTCCTCCCCCGGCCCTCGGCGGACCGACTTGCCCGATCCGTCGGTCGCCCTCAGTACGGCTGAAGGGCAAGCCCTCGGGCCCCGCGTGGAGAAGGGGGGCATCGGGCCGATCCAAGGGCATTGGCAAGCTCGGGCCAGTGCTGAGGCCTCCTTCCAGGTCAAAGCCGACGGCTCGTTTTCTGGTGGCGTAGTGCCGAATATCTGCACCGGCCTCGCGCAGCGCCACCAGAACGGCTACTTGCTCCTGAAGAGTTGCAGTGACGGCCTTGCGAGTTGGGCGATAACGTCCCTGGTCCGCCGTGACAAGGATGGCAAGGACGTGGTGGTCTGGAAGGGGCTAGGGGAGTTCCTTCGGCAGTGCTACGACAGGCCGAAGAGCTTCTGCTGACCGGGACCTGTTCATGGTTGTGCGGAACCGGGATGGGGCCCCGCGCCTCGTATGTGGTGTCTCGTCCATCGAAATCCCGAGGAACAACCGTGGCGTCAGAGGGTCTGTTGGGTCTTGAGCAGGGG
>NZ_SMKH01000288.1 GCF_004348515.1 Actinomadura sp. KC345
GCGCACGGCCGCGGCGGCCTTGATCCTGGGTCCGCTGGGGTTGCTGACCTGCGGGCTCACGTCGATCGTCGGGGTCGTCCTCGGCCATGTCTCCTACGTCCGGGCCGGCAGGGCCGGCGGGGGCGACCGCGGCCTGGCGCTGGCCGGAGTCCTCGTCGCTTGGGCGTTCACCGCCTTCTGGCTGGTCGTGCTCCTCGCGGTTTCCGCCGACCCCGACAGTGTGGCCACGTTCGTCAACACACTGTTCTAGCTCGGAGAGAGGCGTCCCGGAGACGCGGGAGCGTGCCCGCTGGTTGGGCACGCTCCCCCGGGGTCAGGTGGTCGGCCAGCGGGTCAGGGTGGTGTAGGCGGGGCGCCAGTCGGTCTCGAAGGCGGCGCGGACCGGCTCGGGCAGGGGTGCCAGCATCGTCGTGACGGTTTCCCCGGGTGCGCCGTCCAGCAGCCAGGGGAAGATGCGCGGGGCGTCGGGGCCGATGCCGGCCGCGTGGAGTCCGCCGAAATTCTGGAGTTGCTCGGCGGTGATGGTCGCGTCCATCAGGGGGATGGCCTCGTCCTCCTCGTGCCTCAGGTGGGCGGTGAGGTTCGTCCTCAGGGATTCCACCAGGTCGCCGAGGGGTTCCGAGCCGTGGTCGATGGCGTCGATGAGCGGGTCGATGGTGGCGTGCTCGGCCTCCATCGCGTCCAGGAGGGCCAGGTCGTCGGGACGGGCCGCGAGGGTTTCGCGCAGGGGCGGCCAGAGCGCCTGATCCTCGGCGGTGTGGTGGATGTGCAGGGCCTTCTTGAACAGCTCCCAGCCGACGGCCGAGGCCAGGAGGCGGCGGGGGTCGTCGTCGGTCCTGGCGGTGAGCTTGGCAAGTTGCTCCAGTTCCCTGCGCAAGGCGTCGTGCATCGCGTACATCGCGGTCCAGTCGTGGTTCACGGTCTCTCCTTCTCCAGTGTGTTCACCGCACTGACGAAGTGGGAGGAGGAGATGTGACGGGTGCGTGTCGCCGACGCCGGGGCGGGGCGGGTGAGGCGGACTCAGGAGGCGCTCGCCCGAACCCCCAGGTCGTCAGCGGAGGGGGCTGAACGGGGCCAGCTCCGGTGGACGGTCGCCGGTGATGATCTGGTCGGCGAGGAGGCGTCCGGTGGCCGGGCCGAGCGTGATGCCCCACATGCCGTGGCCGCCCGCGGCGAAGACGCGCGGTGAGCGGGTGGCGCCGATCAGGGGCAGGCCGTCGCGGGTGCAGGGGCGCGAGCCGACCCACTCGTCCTGGCGCGCGTCCAGGTCGGCGCCGCGCAGCAGCGGGCGGGCGGCCTCGACGATCGCCCTCACCCGGCGCGGGTCGAGCGGCGCGTCCGGGCGGCGGAACTCCATCATCCCGGCGACGCGGAGCCGGTCGCCCAGCGGCGTGCAGGCCACCCGCTGGGACGGGAGGTACACCGGGGCGTCCGGGACGCGGTCCATCGGCACGCTGAAGCTGTAGCCGCGGCCCGCCTGGACGAGGGCGCGGACGCCGAACCGCCGGGCGAGGTCGCCGAGCCACACGCCGCTCGCGATCAGGACCGTGTCGAACGACGCGTCGTCGCCGGCGCGGACGGAGACGCCGCCGGGTTCGTCGCGGATGCCGGTGACCGCCTCGCCCGTGCGGATCTTGCCGCCGCGGTCGAGGACGGAGTCGGCGAGGGCGTGCACGAACCGCCCGGGGTTGATGAAGCGCTGGCCGCGCAGCACGACCGCCGCGCCGATCTCGTCGGACAGCGCGGGCTCCACCGCGCGGGCCCCGTCCCCGCTCAGGGCCTCGTACTCCAGCTTCTGGCCCGCGGCGCGGATGTGCTCGATCTCTTCGAGGAGTACGGTGCGCTCCTCGGCCGTCCGGTACGCGGCGAGGAACGATCCGGCCTCGTTGGTCTCCGCCTTGACGCCGCCCTCGATGAGCGCGTCGAAGCTCGGCAGCGCCCGGCCGTTGATCGGCACGAGGGACTCCATCGCGCGCCGCCACTTGGCCTCGGTGCTGTTCAGGGCGAAGCCCGCGAGGAACCTGAGCAGGCGCGGGCTGGCGCTCGGCGGGACGTAGACCGGCGACGACGGGCTGAGCACCGCCCGGATGCCGTAGGAGAGGACGGCGGGCTCGGGCAGCGGGGTCGCCAGGCCGGGGGTCAGCCACCCGGCGTTGCCCCAGGACGCTCCGGACGCCACGTCGTCCCGGTCGAATACGGTGACGTCGGCGCCGTGCTCCTGCAGGAACCAGGCCGTGGACAGACCGACCATCCCGGCCCCCACGACTGCGACGCGACGCGTGTCGGAAGCCATGCCCTTCATCTCCTTGGCATCGGTGTCACCTCCATGTTGACCCGGCATGTGACGGCCGTCTCTGTCGTGTCCGGCCAATCGCGACGGGTCACATAGTGTGAAGAGCACAAACCTCGACACGAGGGGGCGGGATGATCAGCTTGACCGATCTCGTCGAGTCCCTCGGCCCCGGCCTGCTGCGCATGGTCGAGAACGGCCACGGCGCGCAGGTGCACGACGTCGTGCTCGCCGAGCCGGGCGAGGCGGCCGGGCAGCCGGGCGAGCTCGTCCTCGGCGTCGGCGTGACCGGCCCGGCCGACGCCGTGGCGCTCCTCGAACGGGCCGACGCGGCGGGCGCGGACGGCGTCGTCCTGAAAGCCCCCCTGGCCGACGATCCCGAGGTCATCGCCGCCGCGCGCCCGCTGAGGCCGGCGCTCGTCGAACTCCGGCCGGACACCTCCTGGACGCACGTCGTCTGGCTCGTCCGCGGCGCCATCGACCGCGCCTACGCGCCGCTGCCGGACCCGCCCGGCGCCCCCGGCGTCCACAACGACCTGTACGCCCTCGCCGACACGGCCGCCGAGATCGCCGACGCCCCGGTCACCCTTGAGGACGCCCGATCGCGCGTCCTCGCCTACTCGGGACGCCAGGACACCACCGACCCGGCCCGCGTCTCGACGATCGTGGGACGCCGCGTCCCGGCGCAGGTCATCGACCATCTCCGCGCGTCCGGCGTCTTCCGCAGGCTGGCCCGGTCGAGCGAGCCGGTGTTCGTCCCCGAGGGGCCGGACGGGATGCTGCCCCGCCTCGTCATCCCGGTCCGGGCGGGCGGCGAATGGCTCGGCTCGATCTGGGTGGTGGCGAGGACGCCGGTCTCCGGGGACCGCGTCCGGCGGCTCACCGACCTGGCGGCCGTCCTGGCCCTGCACCTGCTGCGCCTGCGCGCCGAGGCCGGCGTCGCCCGCCGGGTGTCGGCCGACCAGCTGCGCACCGCGCTGCGGGACGGCACCCGCGTCGCCGCCCCCGCCCCGCCGTGGCGCGTGGTCGCCCTCGGCGGCACCGACGAGGCCGGGGACGTCCGGCAGCGGCTCGACCTCTGGGACGCGATCACGCAGCGCTTCGGCTGGCACCGTCCCCTTCTCACCGACGTCGACGGCACCCTCTTCGCCGTACTCACCGAGCGGCCCCCGCGCGACGACGACCCCGGCTCGCTGCCCTGGCTCCGCCACGTCCTGACCCGCGTCCGCGACCACGACCGCACCCTTTACGCGGCGGCGGGCGGCACCGCGCACTCCCACACCGACCTCCCCCGCTCCCGCGCCGAGGCCGCCGAACTGGACGCACTCGTCACATCCGGCCACCTCACCCCAGGTTTGACCCTCCTGGAGGACGCCTGGGACGCGGTGATAGTCGAACGCGCCAGAAAGGCGACCCGCACCGACACCGGCCTGCTCGGCGGCCCGCTCCCCGTGTTGAAAGCGCACGACGAGACCCACGGCACGGCGTTCCTCCCGACCCTCGCCGCCTGGCTCGACCACTACGGCGACCCGAAGGGCACCGCGCAGGCTTTGGACGTCCACCCCAACACCCTCCGCTACCGCCTCCGGAGGATGGCCGAGGTGACCACGCTGGACCTTTCGTCCCCCCGGCTCCGCCTCGCCCTCCGCCTCCAGCTCAGCGCCCTCCGGACACCGCGGCACCGGCGCAACGAATAGCGCTCACGCCCGGCCAAGACGCAACGAAGTGCCTGGTGGACGCAAGGTTGGCGCATTGGATCGGGGGCCGATCGTTTCTAGGCTTTCGCTCAGTCGATCCCTTCGGACGTTTCCTTGGAGACACGCATGAGCGTCATGCCGGTGATGGAGCCGAGCACTGCCCGGACCGCGTTGCGGCGGCACTTCCTGATGTGCCGGCCGGAGCATTTCGCCGTCACCTACGCGATCAACCCGTGGATGGACCCGGCGCGCGGGGCCGATGCCGGGAAGGCCGTGGAGCAGTGGGAGGCGCTGCGGGCCGCCTATCTGGCGCTCGGGCACGAGGTGAGTCTCATCGACCCGATCGAGGGGCTGCCCGACATGGTGTTCGCGGCCAACGGCGCGCTGGTGGTCGGCGGGCGCGCGTACGGCGCGCGGTTCACGCATGCGGAGCGGCAGGCGGAAGGGCCCGCGTACGCGGCGTGGCTGAAGGAGAACGGTTTCGCGGAGGTCCTGGAGCCGCAGCACACCAATGAGGGCGAGGGCGACTTCCTCACGCTCGACCACGTGATCCTGGCCGGGACGGGGTTCCGGACGGATCTCGCCGCGCACCAGGAGGCGCAGGAGTTCCTCGGGCGGCCCGTCGTGACGCTCCGGCTCGTCGATCCGCGGTTCTACCACCTGGACACCGCGCTGTTCCCGCTCGGAGGCGGCAACGTGGCCTACTTCCCGGGGGCGTTCTCGTCCGGGAGCCGGGCGGTGCTGGAGCGGCTGTTCCCCGAGGCGATCCTCGCGAGCGAGGCGGACGCGGCCGTGCTCGGCCTCAACGCCGTGTGCGACGGGCGCAACGTGGTGATCAACGCGGAGGCTACGGAGCTGATCGGGACGCTGAAGGACCGCGGGTACGAGCCGCTCCCGGTGGATCTGTCGGAGCTGCGGAAGGCGGGCGGCGGGCCGAAGTGCTGCACGCTCGAACTGCGCGCCTGACGTGCCCTGATCTCGGGCAGAGCCGCTAGGTTTGCCCGATGACCGATTTCGCGATCCCGGACTGGTGGGGCGGGCTGACCGGTGAGCGGCTCGGTGTCGTGTGGCTCGATCCCGCCGACTGGGAACCGGCCTGGCAGCACGTCGAGGAGTCCGGGGCGATGAGCCCGGAGCGCCGCGACGTCGACGACGAGCTGCTGCGCAAGGGCAAGCTGCTGGTCGGCACCGGGCCGGAGTGCGTGCGGCGCTGGACGCGGCAGCGGCTCGCGGCGGCCTGGTACGTCGACCCGGACGAGCCGGACGTGCTGTGGTGCGCGCTGGGCGGCTTCTATCCGGCGTGGCTGTGGGTTCCGGTCGAGCCGACGGCGGCGGGCGTCCGGGAGGCGCTGGGCGAGCCGTTCCCCGCGCCGCCGGCGGCGCGCGTGGAGCTGACCGGGTTCGTCCGCGGGTTCCTCGGCCTGCGGGACCTGGTCACGGTGCCGTACGTGGCGGTGGAGGAGGGGGTCCCGCCGTGGGAGGCCGTCCCCGCCGACGACGACCGCGTCGCGGCGGACGGCCCCGCCCTCGACCGGTACGCGAAGACCGTGAAGTTCCTCGATCCGCAGCCGTGGGGCAGCGCGCGGCAGGAGGACCCCTATCCGGAGGAGCCCCCCGGCGGGCTCACGGCGCCGGCGCTGCTGGATCTCGCGCCGATCCGGGACGGGCACCGGCTGCAGCGGCTCGGGCGCGTCCCGTCGATGACCTGGCGGACGCTGCACTCCCGGTCCCAGCTCTCCGTCGAGATCCACACGCGGGAGGTCGTCTGCGCGGCGGTGCGGTACCGGCCGTCGCCGGAGAGCCACCGCGAGGTCGTGCGGCGGATCAACGAGGTGCACGGCGAGCGGTACCCGGAGGACCTCCCGCTGGACGTGATCGGGGTGCTGGCCGGCTGGGAGTTCGGCGTCGAGGACGATCTCGCGCGCAACCTCGACGACCCGGACGACGCGGACGACGCGGACGCCGTCGGCGCGGGCCTGCGCTGCCTCGCCGCGCTGTGGCACGGCGACCTGCGGCGCTGCCTGGAGCTCCGGGAGTGGGCGGCGCATCCCGCCCCGGGGGTGCGGGCCAACCTCGCCATGATCGCGCACTCGTACGGCCACCGTTTCCTGCTGCAGGAGCTCGCGCTGTCCGAGACGGATCCCGGGGAGCTGGCGCGGCTGGAGGACCTGCTCTACCACGACCCCGACCCGGACGCCTTCAACGCGTTCCGCGACGACTTCGGCGGGGCGGCGGTCATGGTGGACGAGGACGGCGACCCCGTCGGAGCCTGGGAGGACGCGTGAGCCACGAGCACGAGGACACGGTGCTGCACGAGGACACGGTGCTGCTCGCCGAGCACGCCGACCGGGCCGCCCTGGAGTCGGCGGCGGCCGGGCGCGGCTGGCCCCGGGCGGCGATCAGCACGGCCGGGTTCGGCGAGATGGAGCAGGTGGCGTGGCAGGCGACCGGCATGTTCGTCCTCTACAGCGAGGTGCATCTGCTCGGGCAGCGGGTCGTGCGCGTCGCGGGCGAGGACGGGTCCGTGGTGGACGAGGCGCTCGGCGTCGTGCGCGGCGCGCTCCCGACCGTCGCGGTGGAGGAGCTGCTGGACGTCCTGACGGCGCTGCCGCCGGCCGGAGCGCGGCCGATGATCCGCGCGCTCAACGGGCTGCGGGCGGTCGACGTCTGGAACTGCGCGAACGGAAGGCCGGCGCCCGAGGACCCGCGCTACGCCGCGGCGGTGGACAGGGCGGTGCGGCATCCCGAACGGCAGGTGGTGCGGGCGCTGGTCGACGCGGTCGGCGACCTGATGACGGTCAGGCCGGGCCTGGAGGCGCCGGTCGTCGCGCTCCGCGGCGCCGACGGCCCGGCCCGCGACATCATCGACGACTTCGCCGGCTTCTGCGAGGCTCGCGAGTAGCCATGCCGGCGTGGCGGCGCGCCAGTGCGCGTGTCCGCAGGACGCCCGCGATGCCGACCGCCCAGATCACGACCTGGACGGTCCACGCGGCCCGGAACGCCTCGGGCGTGAAGTCGCCGTCCGGTGACATGGCGTCCAGGACGAGGCCGACCAGCAGGATCGTGACGAGGGAGGCGAAGAACCCGCCCACGTTGACGATGCCGGTCGCGGTGCCGACCCGTCCGGGCGGGTTGAACGTCCGGGCGTAGTCGAAACCGATCATCGAGCCGGGTCCGCCGAGCGAGACGCAGACGACGAGGATCACCAGCAGCCAGCGCGGGCCGGGCGGGGGCCAGGCGAGCACGGCCGCCCAGGCCGCGATGTTCAGCCCGACGATGCCGAGCACGAGCCACGAGCGGCGCAGCGGGTAGCGGGCGACGAAGCGTCCGATCAGGGGTCCGGACACCACGTTGACCAGCACGAACAGGGTCAGCAGCGTGGACGCCGCCGCGGGCCGCATGCCCTGCCCCGTCACCAGGTACGGGTAGCCCCACATCAGCGCGAACGTGTGGGAGGGGAACTGGGTGACGAAGTGCGTCCACAGGCCGAGGCGGGTGCCGGGGTGGCGCCAGGCCGCCACGAGGTTGACGCCCGTCTCGCGCAGGGTCGGGACGTCGGCGTGACCGGGACCGCTCCGCAGGACGGCGAAGGCGAGCACGGCGATGAGGACGCCGAGCGCGGCGGCCGACCCGAACGCGGTGCCCCAGCCGGGCCCGTGCAGCAGCGCGACCAGCGGGATCGCGCTGAGGACCTGCCCGAACTGGCCGAGCTGCCCGGTGAGCTGCGTGACGACCGGGACGTACCGCGCGGGGAACCAGGTCACGACGATGCCGAGCACGCTGATGAACGTCATGGCGTCGCCCGCGCCGACCATGACGCGGGCGGCGACGGCCGTGCCGATGTCGGTGGAGACGGCCATGAGCGCCTGCCCGGCGGCCATGAGCAGCGCGCCGCCCGCGACCATCCGGCGCGGGCCGATGCGGTCGAGCAGGAGCCCGACGGGGATCTGCAGGCCCGCGTAGACGAGGAGCTGCAGGACGGTGAAGGACGCGAGGATGCCGGCGGAGGCGTCGAAGCGGTTGACGGCGTCCAGGCCGACGACGCCGAAGGACGTCCGGTGCAGGACCGCCACGGCGTAGGCGAGGACACCGGTGCACCACAGCACCCACGCGATGGGGGCTGCCTTCTGCCGTTGCGGGGATTCGAGGGAGGGTTGGGCGGTCTGCACGGATATCCAAGTTATGTCACTTCTGTCGGGGTCTGGCCCGCAGGTGCATCCGCTCCCCCTGCGGCCCGAACAGGCTGAGCAGCTCGACCGGCCCGCCGTCGCCGGAGAACCAGTGCGGCAGCCGGGTGTCGAACTCGGCGGCCTCCCCCGGTTCGAGGATCAGCTCGCGGCCCGCCAGAAAGAGGCGCAGGCGGCCGTTCAGCACGTACAGCCAGTCGTACCCCTCGTGGGTCTGCGGCTCGGGCGTCCAGCGGCGCTCCGGAACGATCATCTTGAACGCCTGGACGCCGCCGGGGCGCCTGGTCAGCGGCAGGACGGTCATGTCGTGCATCTTCCGGGGGCGCGGCCGGATCCGCGGGTCGCCGACCTCCGGCGCGCCGACCAGCTCGTCCAGCGGCACCTGGTGCGCCTGCGCGAGCGGGAGCAGCAGCTCAAGGCTCGGCCGGCGCTTGCCCGACTCCAGCCGCGACAGCGTGCTCACCGAGATCCCGGTGGCCTCCGCCAGCGCGGTCAGCGTGACGTTCCTCTCTTGCCGCAGCCTTCTGAGCCTGGGCCCGACCTCGGCCAGCACATCGTCCGTCGACTCCATGCCTGTATTGCAGGATCGGCAAAGAAGTTTGTCAAGTCGGCCGGGCGTCGCGCATCCTCACGGCATGACTGAACGAGACGTACTGATCATCGGTGGCGGCCCCGCCGGGCTGAGCGCCGCCCTCGTCCTGTCCCGCGCCCGCCGCAGCGTCGCCGTGGTGGACACGGGCGAGCCGCGCAACGCGACGGCCGAACACATGCACGGCTTCTTCACCCGCGACGGCATGCCGCCCGGGGCGCTTCTGGAGACCGGCCGGACCGAGGTCCGCGGCTACGGCGGCGAGATCATCGACGGACGGGCCGAGCGCGCCGCGCCCGCCGACGGCGGAGGCTTCGTCGTCACGCTGGCCGACGGCACCCGGCTCACGGGCCGCCGGCTGCTGGTCACCACCGGCGTGACCGACGTCCTGCCGGACGTCCCCGGCCTCCAGGAGAGGTGGGGCCGCGAGGTCCAGATGTGCCCGTACTGCCACGGATGGGAGGTCCGCGACGAGCGGATCGTGGTGCTGGCGAGTTCCCCGCAGTCGCTGCACCAGGTGACGCTCCTCACCCAGTGGTCGCCGGACGTGACGTTGCTTACGTCCAAGGCCCCTGAAGGCGAGGACGCGGCCCGCCTGGACGCGCGCGGGGTCCGCGTCGTGGAAAGCGAAGCCCGGCGCGTCATCGTCGAGAACGACCGGCTCAGGGCATCGAGCTGGCGGACGGCTCGGTCCTCGGCTGCGACGCCGTGTTCGTCGCGCCCACGTTCGCCGCGAAGGACGGCCCGCTGGCCGACCTCGGCTGCGAGACCGGCGAGGACGGCTTCGTGACGGTCGACGCGACCGGCCGGACCAGCGTCCCCGGCGTGTGGGCGGCGGGCAACGTCACCAACCCGATGGGCCAGGTCATCATCGCCGCCTCGGCCGGCTCGATGTCCGCCGCGATGATCAACGCCGACCTGATCGAAGCCGAGATCGCCGAAAAGCTCGCCCCCTGACCCGTTTACGGTGTCGGGGTGGATGAGCGGCGGTGGGCGGCTGAGCGGGGGGTGT
>NZ_SMKH01000289.1 GCF_004348515.1 Actinomadura sp. KC345
GGGTCCCGGCGCGTGACCGGGTCCAGGTCCCCCGGATCCCGGCGGGTGACCGGGTCCAGGTCGTCGGAGTCCAGGACGGTCTCCGCCACCTCGTCGGCGTGGCCGCCCGGCTGGTAGCGGCCGGACGGCTCGTCCGCGACCGTCTCGCCGGCCCGCGCGACGGGCGGGCGAGGCGGCGGCGTCCGGGGCCCGGGAAGGGCCGCCACGCGGGTGAGCAGCGGATGCGCCTGCGCCGCCGTCATCCGGGTCCTCGGCTCGCGCACCAGCAACCCGTCCAGCACCCGCGCGAGCGGACCCGCGTTGCGGGCGGGCGGGACCGGCTCGGTCAGCGCGGCCTGCAGCGACGACATCGCGTCCGACCGCTCATAGGGGGAACGGCCCTCCACGGCCGCGTACAGCGTCGCGCCCAGCGCCCACAGGTCGGACGCCGGCACCGCGCGCTCGCCCTGCGCCCGCTCCGGTGGAATATAGGCGGGCGAGCCCATGACCAGGCCCGTCTGCGTGAGCGTGGAGTCGCCCTCCACCTGGGCGATGCCGAAGTCGGTGAGGACGACCCGCCCGGTGTCGGTGATCAGCACGTTGCTGGGCTTGACGTCGCGGTGCAGGATGCCCTTCTCGTGGGCGTGCTGCAACGCGGCGAGCATCTGCAGCCCGATGTCGGCGACCCGGCGGTGCTCCATCGGGCCCCGGTCCAGCAGATCCTGCAGGGACGGGGCGAGGACGAGCTCCATGACGATCCAGGGCCGGTTCGCCTCCTCCACCACGTCGTGGACGGTCACCACCCCGGCGTGGTTCAGCCGCGCCGACGCCCGCGCCTCCCGGAACGTCCGCTCGTACATGACGGCGTGCTCGGAGTCGCTGAGGCCCGGCGGAAACACGACCTCCTTGACCGCGACCTCGCGGTCGAGCATGACGTCGAAGGCGCGCCACACGGTGCCCATGCCGCCCTGCCCGACCACCGAGTCGAGCCGGTAGCGGTTACCGAGCAGACGTGCCTGTGCCATGGCTAGACGGGCCCTCCTTGGTCATCCCACCCCGGAGGGACGGAACGTGTCGAGCACATTCTTCACGAGTGCCTCGTTCGCGTTCCACTGGGACGCGGGAACCGCGACCACCACGGCGTACGGCCGGCCGTTGACGATCACCCCGCGGTCGCGCGCCCGGGTGACGCCGTCGCGGGACCAGGTGAACTCGATGTCGGCGGCGGGCACGCCTCCGACGCTGGTGCGGGTGAGCGAGATCCGGTTGAAGTTCTTCAGCTGCCCGTCGGCGATGGCCTGCTGCTCCCACTCCAGCCAGTGCTCGTACGGGTCGCCCGACCAGGGAGTCTGGTCTACCTGGATGTAGGCGCTGCTCGCGGGGTCCGTCCAGATGACGCTGGCGCCCTGCACCGAGCGCTCCCAGCCGCGCGGGATCCCGATGGAGTAGCCGGGGCCGCTCGCCCGGACGAGCCCGTCCGGGAGGGGGGTCCGTCCGGGAGTCTCGGACGTGGCGGGCGTGCTCGTTGTGGTGGGCGTGGTGGGCGTGTCCTGGCCGGCCGGGGTGGACGGCCCCGCGGCGGGCGGCGGCTGCTGCGTGCCCGTTCCGCCGCCGGACGAGCCGTCCGGCCACAGGAAGAACCCCGCGGCGGCCAGGATCACCGCCGCCACGGCCACCCCGGCGAGGATCGGCGCCGCGACCGACCGATTCCCCGCTCCGGACGTGGCGGCCCGCGCGTCACCGGGCGTCCAGTGACCGTCCGTCCCCGGCGGGTAGTGGCTGGTCATCCCGGGAGCCGGCGGAGGGACGGGGCCTCCCGGCGACGGCTGCGGCGAATGGGGATACGGCGCGGCCTGCGTGGCGCCCGCCCCCACCGGCCCAGTGCCTGACGGCCCAGTGCCTGACGGCCAGGTGCTTGGCGGCGCGGTGGCCAGGTCGGGGGCGTGGCCGGACGCGATCGCCTTCAGGGCCTCCTCGGCCCGGTCGCCGCCCAACCGCCGGGACGGGTCGCGTTCCAGCAGGGCGGTGATGACGGGCGCGAGCGGCCCCGCGTTCTCGGGCGGCGGCACGTCCTGCGTCATCACGGCGGCGAGGACGGCCATCGCGTCGCTGCGGTGGTGCGGCGCCCGCCCCTCGGTCGCGGCGTACAGGGTGGCGCCGAGGGCCCACAGGTCGGAGGCGGGGATCGCCGGGTCGCCGTTCACCCGCTCGGGCGACATGTACGCGGGCGACCCCAGGATCAGCCCGGTGCCGGTGAGCGTCGCGTCCCCCGCCAGCTGGGCGATGCCGAAGTCGGTGAGGAGGGCCCGGTCGTCCTCCGCGACGAGCACGTTGGCGGGTTTGACGTCCCGGTGCAGGATGCCGGTCGCGTGCGCGGCGCGGAGCGCGCCCGCGATCTGCCGCCCGATCGCGGCCACGCGGCCGGACGGGAGCGGCCCGTCCTCGTCCACGATCTCCTGGAGGGAACGGGCCCGGACCAGCTCCATGACGATCCAGGGCCGGCCGTCCTCGTCCACGACGTCGTGTACGGTCACGACGCCCGGATGGTTCAGCCGGGCCGAGGCGCGGGCCTCGCGCAGCGTCCGGCGGTGCCGGTTGTCGCGCTCGTCGTCGTTCAGCCCCGAGGGCAGGACGACCTCCTTGACCGCGACCTCCCGGTCGAGGGTCTCGTCGCGGGCGCGCCAGACCGTGCCCATCCCGCCGCGTCCCACCACGGATTCGAGCCGGTACCGCCCGGCGAGGACACGGGCCCCCATCAGTCGTCCGCCGGCTCGAAGAACGCGTAGACCGGCTGGAGGTCGGAGAGCACCGTGTTCCAGTTCTTGTCGGGGGCCCGGAGGAGGATGGCGTAGCCGTGCCCCTCCGTCACGAACCCGCGGTTGAGGATGCGCTGGCGGCCGCCGTCGCCGTCGAAGGTGAACTCCCAGTCCGCGGAGTCGTCGCCGTCACCGGTGTCGGGGACGGGCGGCTGGTCGCCGGTCGGCCTGATCCCGATCAGCTCGTAGCCGGGCCAGCCGGAGCCGCCGCGCTCCTGCCGCCGCCAGTCGTCGATCGCGCTGTCGCCCGGGTCGTCGGTCTGGTCGATCTGGAAGTAGATCTTGCGGTCGGGCGAGTAGAAGAAGTCGCCGCCGTTCTTGCGCTCCGGCCCGCTCCAGCCCTCCGGGACGGGCACGGAGTAGCCGCTGCGGTCGTCGTGCATCGTGAAGCCGGCGGGGAGCCCGTCGCTCGGCGTCGCGCTCGGTGAGCCGCTCGGGTGGGCGGAGGTCGCGGGAGCGGGCGGGGCGGCGCCGGTCGCCGGGGCCGTGGCGCTCTCCTTCCCCGCCGTCTTCTCGTCGTCGCCGTTGCCCGCGAACGCGATGCTCGCGACGACCACGATGAGGACCAGGACGATCCCGGCGATGATCAGCACGTTCCGGTTGGAGGCGAGGGCCGGGCGCGCGTTCGCGTGCGTCGTCGGCGGGAAGTGCGTCGACGTCCCGTGACCGGGACCGCCCGGACCCCCGTGAGCCTGGGCCCCGCGACCCTGGGCCCCGTGCTGCACGGCCCCCTGGCCGGGTGATGACCCGTGGCCCGGTGACCCGTGGGCCGCGGGGGCGGCGCCGCCCGCGGGCTCCGTCCGCGGGCCGGAACGCCATGACGAGACACGGTCCGGGTCGGGCGCCGTCTCTCCGGGGCCGGCCTTCGGGCCGCCCGCCTTGCCGGGGTCGCCGGCGTTGCCGGCGCTGCGGGTCCGGGCGGCCTTGCCGGCCGGGATGTCGAAGCTGGTCAGCTGGTCCGGGCGGGCCTCCTGGGCTGCGGCCGGACCGACCGGGTCGACGGTCGTCGCGCCGCCGGGGCCGCCGGCCTCCTCGGGGAGCGGCTGGTCGGGCGCGTACGTCTCGGGATACGGCTCGGCGTAGGACTCCGCGTACGGCCGCGCCCCGTGGGACTCCGCCCCGCGCGGCTCCGGCGCGTGCGCCTCCGGCTCCCGCGCCGGCTCGTCCATGGAGAACTCGACGGCCATGGTGCGCTGCGTGTCGATGGTCTCCTGGCGGACGATGTCGTCCAGCAGGGCACCGGCCTCGATCGCGTCCATCCGCTGGTCGGGGTTCTTGCGCAGCAGCCCCTCGATGACCGGGATGAGCCGCCCGCCCTTCTCCGGCGGATCGGGCTCGTCGGAGATCACCGCGATCAGCGCGGCCATCGGCTCGGAGCGCTCGAACGGCGACTTGCCGTTCATCATCGCGTACAGGGTGACGCCGAGCGACCAGAGGTCGGAGGCGGGTCCGGCGAGCCGCCCGCGGGCCCGCTCGGGCGCGATGTAGGCGGGCGAACCCATGACCAGACCGGTCTGGGTGAGGGTGGCGTCGCCGGAGGCGGTGGCGATGCCGAAGTCGGTGAGAACGGCGCGCTCGCCCATCCGCCCGGTGCCGGTGATCAGCACGTTGCTCGGCTTGACGTCGCGGTGCAGGACGCCGGCCTCGTGCGCGGCGTGCAGGGCGGCGAGCATCTGCCGGCCGATCTCCGCGGCGCGGCGCGCGTCCAGCGGACCGTCCTGCTTGATGACCTGGTCGAGGGAGCGAGCCCTGATGAGCTCCATGATGATCCAGGGCCGGTCGTCCTCCTCGACGACGTCGTAGACGGTGACGACGCCGGGGTGGCCGAGCCGCGCGGCGGTACGGGCCTCACGGAACGTGCGCTTGTGGTGTACGGCGCGTTCCTCGTCGGTGAGACCATGCGGGAGGATGACCTCCTTCACCGCGACGTCACGACCGAGGACCTCATCGTGTGCCTGCCAGACCGTCCCCATACCGCCCCGGCCGACATGGGTCACCAGTCGGTAACGGCGGGCGAGCAAGCGCTCACCGGTGGGTTCACTTGGCATATCCGCGACCATATCGACTTTTGCTGACAACCTTGGACCGAGCTTGCAAGCCGCATCCCCCTACTCGTACGACGTCCGGCGTGCCGTCAAGGTTCGCCTGAGGGCATGCCCGTACGGACGGAAGCATGGTGGACGTGACATCCGCTACGAATGAACCCGCTACGAGAGCCTCCATCGGGAAGGGCGCTTCCGAGAGGGAAAGCACCCGCAAGGACACCGCCCGGAAAGACGGCGTCCGCGACCGGGGGACAGCGGCGGGGCAGGGTCCGCGTGGCGGGGACGCGCTGCGGGGCGAATGGGGGCGGCTGATCCGCTCCGCGCCGACGATCTTCTTCTGGTACACCCGACTCTCCGGGATCCTGTCGCTGCTCGCCTGGGTCTCCTATGGTCTCATCCTTGAGATAGCCGATATCTGGGCGCTGCGCTGGATCGGGTATCTCGGGTGGTTCCCGAGCGTGCCCATCGGACTGCTGTGGATCCTGCTCTCGATGGGCATCCGGCGGCGCAAGAAGGCCGCGTGGCGGATCCTCGTCCTGATCTTCTGCCTGCCGACCGCGCTCGGTGTCACCGCGGTCGTGACGACGCTCCTCAACCCGGCGAAGCCGACCCACGTCGGGCTGATCGTCACCGCCGCGGTGTACCTCGCCGTGCTCGTCCTGCTGGTCGCCGCGCGCGGCGAGTTCACCACGCTGCCCGACCGGGCGAACCGCCGGCTCGCCACCACCGTCTTCACCAACCTCCTGGTCGTGACCTGCGGAATCGGAACGTTCCTGGTCACCCTCACCGACCAGGACGACGGCGGCGCCTTCTGGACGCACCCGGTCTACGCGATCTCCCAGACCGTGCTCGGGCCGCGCGTGACGGGCCGGCCGATCGACGTCCTCGCCCCGCCCTGGGTCGACGCGATCCTGTGGGTCCTCGGGACCGGACTGCTGATCGTCACGTTCTGGGCGATGTTCAGGCCGGGCCGCCGGGACCCCGTCCTCAGCCCCCAGGAGGAGCTCGCGGCACGCGCGCTGCTCGCCGAGTACGGCGACCAGGACTCGCTCGGGTACTTCGCGCTGCGCCGCGACAAGGACGTCACCGTCGCACCGAACGGTAAGGCGGCGATCGCCTACCGGGTCGAAGGTTCGGTCTCCCTGGCCAGCGGCGACCCGCTCGGCGATCCCGAGTCGTGGGACCAGGCGATCGAGGCGTGGCTGGCGGAGTGCCGCGCCCACGCCTGGATCCCCGGCGCCGTCAGCGTCGGCGAGCGCGGCGCGCACGTCTACCGGCGGCACGGGTTCGACGCGCTGGAACTCGGCGACGAGGCCGTCGTCGACCTCACGGACTTCAACCTGGACGGGCGCGAGATGCGGCAGGTCCGGCAGGCCGTCCGCCGGGTCGAGCGGGCCGGGTACTCGGTGCGGATCCGGCGGCACGCGCAGATCCCCGGGTGGGAGATGGCCAGGCTCATCCGCAGCGCCGACGCGTGGCGCGGCGAGGAGGCCGAGCGCGGGTTCTCGATGGCGCTCGGCCGCCTCGGCGACCCCACCGACGGACGCTGCGTCATGGTCGAGGCGTTCGACGCCCACGGCGAGCTCCGGGGGCTGCTCAGCTTCGTCCCGTGGGGACGCGCCGGACTGTCGCTGGATCTGATGCGCCGCGACCGGCTCGCCGAGAACGGGCTGAACGAGTACATGGTCGCCAAACTCGCCGAGAGGGCCGCCGCCGTCGGCGCGCAGCAGCTCTCGCTCAACTTCGCGATGCTGCGCTTCGCCTTCGCGCGCGGCTCGCAGATCGGCGCCGGGCCCGTCGCCCGCCTGTCCTACCGGTTCCTGTCGTTCGCGTCGAGGTTCTGGCAGCTCGAATCGCTGTACCTGTCGAACGCGAAGTACCTGCCGAGCTGGCGTCCCCGCTACATCTGCTACACGCAGAGCCGGCACCTCGTCCGGCTGGGACTGGCCTACGCCCGTGCGGAGGGGTTCCTGCCAAACCTGAACCGTCCCAAGCTCGACCGGGCGGCCGCCATGGTCCCGTCTGCCGACCTCGTCGAGCGGATCCAGCGGATCGAGGAGGCCGCCGACGCGGCCCGCGCGCCGCGGCGGCGGCTGTCGGAGCAGGAGCGGGTCAGGCACGCCAAGCTCGACCGCATCCGCGCCGCCGGAATGGAGCCCTACCCGCGCGGCTGTGAGCGCACCGACGTCGCCGCCGACATCCGCGCACGCTTCGCCTCCCTGGCCCCCGACGCCCGCACGGGCCATCGCGTGGCGATCGCGGGACGCGTCCTCCTCGCGCGCGAGCACGGCCGCCTCGTGTTCGTCACCCTGCGGGACGAGACCGGCGACCTGCAGGTGATGCTGACCGCCGACGCGCTCGGCGAGGAGTCCCTGAATCACTGGAAGACGCTGATCGACCTCGGCGACCAGGTCGGCGTGCGCGGCGAGGTCGTCACTTCCCGGCACGGGGAGCTGTCGGTGCTCGCCTCCTCCTGGCGGCTCGCCGCCAAGTGCCTGCGTCCGCTGCCGAACAAGCGGTCCGGGCTGTCGGACCCGGAGTCGCGCGTCCGGCAGCGGTACGTCGACTTCATCGTCAACGACGAGTCCCGGCGGATGCTCCGGATGCGCGGCGACGCGATCGCCGCCGTCCGCGACGGCCTGCGGGCCCGCGGCTACCTCGAAGTCGAGACGCCGATGCTGCAGCCCGTCCACGGGGGCGCCGCCGCCCGCCCGTTCACCACCCGCATGAACGCCTACAACATGCAGCTCCACCTGCGCATCGCGCCCGAGCTGTACCTGAAGCGCCTCCTCGTCGGCGGTGTCGGCCGCGTCTTCGAGCTGAACCGCAACTTCCGCAACGAGGGCGTCTCCCCCAAGCACAACCCCGAGTTCACGATGCTGGAGGCCTACGAACCCTACGGCGACTACGACACGATGGCCGCCCTGACCCGGTCCCTGGTCGTGGACGCCGCCCGCGCCGCGCTCGGCACCACCGTGGTCGTCCGGGACGGCGTCGAGTACGACCTCGCCGAACCGTGGCAGGAGATCACCGTCTACGAGTCCGTCTCCCACGCCCTGGGTGAGGAGATCACCCCCGACACACCGGTGGGCACCGTCCGCGAGTTCGCCGGCGGCGTCGGCCTGAACTTCGACTCGCAGTGGGGCCAGGGGAAGATCGTCCAGGAGCTCTTCGAGGCCCTGGTCGAGGAGAGGCTGACGGCCCCCACGTTCGTGCGCGACTACCCGGCCGAGACGTCCCCCCTCACCCGCCCGCACCGCGCGGACGAGCGCCTGGCCGAGAAATGGGACCTCATCGTCTTCGGCCTCGAACTCGGCACCGCCTACTCCGAGCTGATCGACCCCATCCTCCAGCGCCGGCGCCTCACCGAGCAGTCGTTCCAGGCCGCCGACGGCGACCCCGAGGCCATGGAACTGGACGAGGACTTCCTCCGCGCCCTGGAGTACGCGATGCCCCCCGCCGGCGGCATGGGCCTGGGCATCGACCGCCTCCTGATCACCCTCACCGGCCGCAGCATCCGCGAGACGATCCCGTTCCCCCTGGTCCGCCCCGGGGGCTAGAGCCGCCGCGGGACGGGCCGGAACCCCTGCTCGGCGAGCCACCTGCGCGCCCACCCCCGCCGGGCGTCCTCGCCGCCGGGCAGGGCGTCCGGCGGGATCGGCAGGCCGTCCGGCGGTTCCCCCGCGGGCAGGACGTCGCCGCGTCGCAGGTCGAGCACCTGGAACCCGTCGTCCATCGCCGCCGCCACGGCCGCGAGGTCGACCGGGAGTTCGGCGAGGCCGGACGCCGGACGCGCCCCCAGCGCCGCCGCCACCTCCGCGGCGAGTTCGGGGTCGCCCGGAAGACCGCGCCCCTCCAGTTCGTTCAGGCACTCCCGCGCGGGCGCCTCCGCACCGGGCACTCCCTGGGCCAGGGCGGCGACGAGCGCGTCCCCGGCGTACTGGAGCACCGGCATGAGGTCCCGCCCTCGGAGGACCCCGAGCCCGGCGGCCCCATCGCCCCGCGCGACGGCGGAGCGCAACCGCGCCAGCGCGTCCTCCGCCCATTCGGTCACGCGGACATTTGTACCGACTTCCTCCGACACTTGCCCGCTGATCCACCGAGGCCGCCGGTCCTTCGGGGGACGGCCTTCCCGGACTCTGCGTCCAGACCGAGGGCATCAGCGCCTTCCCTGCCGCCTTGCGTCTCAGGGAAGCGTCCGGACTGTCCCGACCGTGGGAACGCCCACCCGACAAACAAAAGAACGAAAGGCACACGGCATTGGCCACCAAAAAATAAACGCCAGGACCGGAGACCTCGAAGCCGGTATCAAGACCGCCGTCGAGGCGGCCGAGAAAGGCGACGACGTCACCCTCACCTACGACTTCGCCGGTCGGGCTCTCAGCACCGACGTCTCGGCGGGCGACACGGCGCTCGACGTTCGCAGACGCCTGTTCAGCTGACATGACCAGTCCAGCCGAGACGGCGTCGAGAATCGAAGGCTCGCGCGGGCACCGTTGCCGGCGACGGCCGACACCGCGATCCACGGATCGTAGAGCCGAAGGGCCCGGCATGAGCGGGGCCCTTCTTTTCTGTCCGCAGGTCGCGCTACCCGGACTCCGACTGGTCACGGTAGACCTCCACGGCGTAGCGGAGGCGGGCGCCGACGAGGAGTGCCTCGTCCTCCGGGCATTCGAGGAGGCGGGTGACCAGGTCGATGAGCTGGTCGTCGGACAGGTCCGGCTCGCGGACGGCGATGCGTCCGACGATCTCGACCAGCTCGGGCCGCTTGTAGGCGGCGATCGACTGCCCGCGTCTGACCTGCGCGGGCGCGGCCGCAGGTTCCGCCGGTTCCACCCGGTCCGCCGGTTCGGCCGGCCGCGGCGGCGGCTCGGGTCGCTGCCCGGGCCTCCCCCAGATGGCCGGGACGTCCGACGGT
>NZ_SMKH01000028.1 GCF_004348515.1 Actinomadura sp. KC345
CCGGCCAACCCGTCGCCCGGCAACGGCGGACCGCCGTCGCGCATCGACAGCGAGCGCACCGACCCGCAGCCGATCGCGTTCCGCGAGGTGTTCCCCACCGAGGCCATCACGCTCGGCGGACGCACCTTCACCCGCGACCGCTGGTCGCTCAACCGGGACCCGTCGTACGCGGCCAGGGGCTCGATGCTCCAGACCCTGCGGCAGGAGAGGTGCCGCAAGATCGTCCGTGCCACCTTCATCCACCGGGCCAGCTCGCTGGCCGTCACGTCCGGGCTCGCGGTCATGCCGACGAAGGAGGCCGCGCTCACGGTGAGCCAGGCCGGTGACCCCGGCAATTACGAGTGGTTCCGCGGCATGGGCGGCAAGCACACCCCGAACCTCGACCGGGCCGGCGGGTACGCCGCGACCACGGTCCGCGGCCGGTACGTCGCCTACGCGTACGTGCAGTGGGCGAACGGCAAGGAGGCCCTGCCCGGCGACCCCGTGATCAAGCAGGCGGCCCGCCAGTTCCTGGACTACGACCTGCGCGCGGTCAAGGCCCGCGCCAAGAACTGACCCGCCCCCCGCGTTGAGTTGCGGCGTGTTGTTATGGCGCGTTCCATAACAACAACACGCCGCAAGTCAACGGAGTTCGTCGCTCTGGGAAGGCTCCTGCTGGGGCGGCTCGTCGGCCCGCTCCATCGCGGCGGCCGCGGCGGCGGCGTTGAGGGTGCGGACGCGCCGGGTCTCCTGGGCGCGCCTGGCCAGGCTCTCGGAGCCCGGGTAGCGAATCTCCTCCAGCGACAGGCCGTGGGCGGCCGCCACATTCACGCCTGAGTCGCGTACACGGGCGGCGAGCACCTGCGCGGGCCACTCGACCTCGCGCCGCCCGTCCCCGACCATCAGCAGCGCCCCGACGAGCGCGCGGACCATCGAATGGCAGAACGCGTCCGCCTCCACGGTCGCGAGAGCGAGGTACGGGTCGCGGTCGTCGCGGGCCCAGTCGTAGCGCAGCAGCTCCCGGATCGTCGTCGCGCCCTCCCGCTTGCGGCAGTACGCGGCGAAGTCGGCCTCCCCCACCAGACGCCCGGCGGCGTCGTTCATCCGATCCAGGCTCAGCGGCCGCGGATGCCACAGCACGTCGTGGCGGCGCAGCGGCTCCACGCCGACGGGGTTGTCGCACACCCGGTACACGTAGCGGCGCGACAGCGCCGAGAAGCGGGCGTCGAAGCCCTCCGGCGCGACCGAGACGCGCCACACCCGCACATCCGGCGGCAGCAGCCCCGCGAGGCGGCGCGGCATCGTGCCGTTGATCGCCGAGTAGGCCGCGACCGGCACCACCAGATGGGCGACCTGTCCCCGGGCGTGGACGCCGGCGTCCGTGCGGCCGGCGACGGTGAGCATGGGCGGTGGATCCAGGCGCAGCATGCGCGCCAGCGCGTCCTCGATGACGCCCTGGACGGTCCGCTGGTTCGGCTGTCTCGCCCAGCCCGCGAAGCCCGACCCGTCGTAGGAGATATCGAGCCGGAGTCGTACCAGTGCGGTCATGTCAGCCGGATTGTCCCTCTGCAACGTCCGTCCGTTCCCCCCGATGAGCCAGTTCATCGGGCACCTTTCTGACACGCTCCCCCGGCGATCGTCGCCCCCCTGCCATGACCATGAGATCAAGTCTGGCAAAGATCAAGGCCCGCCGTCCCGTTCGGAACGGCGGGCCCTAACGAAGATCGAGCAAACGCTCGGCCAGGTCACGCGGGCGGATTACTCCTTGTCGCCCTTGGACTCGGTGGCCTCGGCGCTGTCCTCGGCCTCAGCCTCGGGCTCGGCCTTGCTGAGGGTGACGTCGCCCTCGGCGGGCACGTCCTCCTCGCTGACCTTCGGCGCCGCCTTGGCGGTGGCGGCCGGCATCGGCTCCTGCACCAGTTCGATGACCGCCATGGGGGCGTTGTCGCCCTTGCGGGGGCCGATCTTGGTGATGCGGGTGTAGCCGCCGGGACGGCCCTCGAAGCTCGGCGCGATCTCGGTGAAGAGCTCGTGGACGACGCCCTTGTCGCGGATCGTCCTGGCCACCAGGCGGCGGTTGTGCAGGTCGCCCTTCTTCGCCTTGGTGATCAGCTTCTCCGCCAGCGGACGCACCCGGCGGGCCTTGGCCTCGGTGGTGGTGATCCGGCCGTGCTCGAACAGCGCCGTCGCCAGGTTCGCCAGGATCAGCTTCTGGTGCGCCGGGCTGCCGCCGAAGCGGGTGCCCTTGGTGGGCTTGGGCATGGTGCTTCCTTCCTGCGCCGGCCGTACCAGGTACCGGCGTCAGCTGGTTCCGGACGGCCGGGGAACGCGTCTGTGAACACGGGCCCCGGCCGCCGGAATCGGGATTGTCAGTACTGCTCGGTCTCGGCGTAGCCCTGGTCGTCGTCGACGTAGGCGTCCGCCGCCGCGCTCGGGTCGAACCCGGGCGGGGAGTCCTTGAGGGACAGGCCCATGTCGTTGAGCTTCTGCTTGACCTCTTCGATCGACTTGGCGCCGAAATTCCTTATATCGAGGAGGTCCTGCTCGCTGCGCGCGACGAGCTCGCCCACGGAGTGGATGCCCTCGCGCTTGAGGCAGTTGTAGGAGCGGACGGTGAGGTTCAGCTCCTCGATCGGCAGGGCCAGGTCCGCGGCGAGCGCGGCGTCCGTCGGGGACGGGCCCATGTCGATGCCCTCGGCCTCGACGTTGAGCTCCCGGGCGAGGCCGAACAGCTCCACGAGGGTCTTGCCGGCGGAGGCGACCGCGTCGCGCGGCAGCATCGCCTGCTTGGTCTCCACGTCCAGGATGAGGCGGTCGAAGTCGGTGCGCTGCTCGACTCGGGTCGCCTCGACCTTGTAGGTGACCTTCAGCACGGGCGAGTAGATGGAGTCGATCGGGATCCGGCCGATCTCCTGGCCCGGCTGCTTGTTCTGCGCGGCGGAGACGTAGCCGCGGCCGCGCTCGACCGTCAGCTCCATCTCCAGCTTGGCCTTGTTGTTCAGCGTGGCGATGCGCAGGTCCGGGTTGTGGACCTCGACACCGGCCGGCGGCGCGATGTCGGCCGCGGTCACCTCGCCCGGGCCCTGCTTGCGCAGGTACATCACGACGGGCTCGTCGTGCTCGGACGAGACCACCAGCTCCTTGAGGTTCAGGATGATGTCGGTGACATCCTCCTTGACCCCGGGGACGGTGCTGAACTCGTGCAGCACGCCCTCGATCCGGATGCTGGTGACGGCCGCGCCGGGAATCGAGGAGAGCAGGGTGCGGCGGAGCGAGTTGCCGATCGTGTAGCCGAAGCCCGGCTCCAGCGGCTCGATGGTGAACCGCGACCGGTACTCGTCGACCTGCTCCTCGGTGAGAGTCGGACGCTGAGCGATGAGCATGGTGCTGCCTTCTTTCCGCGGTGCCCGCTATTTGACTACCGCGTTCTCGAGTGTTCCCCGAACCGCCGGGATCCCACGCGGGGACCCCGGCGGACGTTGAGCCCTACTTGGAGTAGAGCTCGACGATCAGCTGCTCCTGGACGGGAGCGTCGATCTGCTGCCGGACCGGCATCGAGTGCACGAAGATCCGCATCTTCTCGCCGTCCACCCCGAGCCACGCCGGGACGGGACGGTCGCCGACCTCGGCCTTGGCGACCTGGAACGGCGTCGACTCCAGCGACTTGGGCTTGACGTCGACGATGTCGGCCTCGCTCACGAGGGCCGACGGGATGTTGACCTTCTTGCCGTTGACCCGGATGTGGCCGTGGCGGATGAGCTGGCGGGCCATGTCGCGGGACTTGGCGAAGCCCCCGCGGTAGACCACGTTGTCGAGCCGGCGCTCCAGCAGCGTGAGCAGGTTGTCACCCGTCTTGCCCTGCTGGCGGTTCGCCTCGACGTAGTAGTTGTGGAACTGCCGCTCCAGCACGCCGTAGATGCGCCGCGCCTTCTGCTTCTCACGAAGCTGCAGCAGGTACTCGGTCTCCTTCGGCCGGCCGCGACCGTGCTCACCCGGAGGGTAGGGACGGATCTCGATCGGGCACTTGGGGCCCTCGCACTTGCTGCCCTTGAGGAACAGCTTCATCTTCTCGCGGCGGCAGAGCTTGCAGTCCGCACCGGTGTAACGAGCCATTGTTCTAGATCTCCCCTGCCTCAGACCCGCCGGCGCTTGGGCGGGCGGCAGCCGTTGTGCGGAACGGGCGTGACGTCCTGGATCGAGCCCACCTCGAGGCCGGTCGCCTGAAGCGAGCGGATGGCGGTCTCGCGGCCCGAGCCCGGGCCCTTCACGAAGACGTCGACCTTGCGCATGCCGTGCTCCATCGCGCGCCGGGCGGCGGCCTCGGCGGCCTGCTGCGCGGCGAACGGGGTGGACTTGCGCGAGCCCTTGAAGCCGACGTGGCCCGAGGAGGCCCAGGAGATCACGTTGCCGTTGGGGTCGGTGATCGAAACGATCGTGTTGTTGAACGTGCTCTTGATGTGGGCGTGCCCGTGAGCGACGTTCTTCTTCTCTTTGCGGCGCACCTTCTTGGCGCCGACACGGCTCTTAGGAGGCATCTGCTCTCTCTACTCTTGAGGTCATCGATCCGGTGACGGCCCCGCTCGGGGACCGCGCGGACTACTTCTTGCCGACCTTCTTCTTGCCGGCCACGGTCTTCTTCTTGCCCTTGCGGGTCCGCGCGTTGGTCTGCGTGCGCTGACCGTGCACGGGGAGCCCGCGGCGGTGCCGGATGCCCTGGTAGCACCCGATCTCGATCTTGCGGCGAATGTCCGCCTGGACCTCGCGGCGAAGATCACCCTCGATCTTGTAGTTCGTCTCGATCCAGTCGCGAAGCTTGATGATCTCTTCGTCGCCGATCTGGTGGACGCGCATGTCGCCGCTGATCCCGGTGCCCTCAAGGGTCTCCAGCGCCCGCGTGCGGCCGATGCCGAAGATGTAGGTGAGAGCGACCTCCAGGCGCTTGTCGCGCGGGAGGTCAACGCCGATGAGGCGTGCCATCGTGGGCAGTTCCCTTCATTTCGCGGAGGTATGGACGCATCGCCTCCGCACACACCCTGCCCGGGTGGCGGCCTCGGCCTCCGGCGGTCCGAGGGTGGTCCTCCACACGACGGTGCCGTACGTCCTTACCAAGGACGTACGGCCGCGTTGAAGGCTGCGATGCGCTTGCTGTTGTGCGGGCTGGCGTCAGCCCTGGCGCTGCTTGTGGCGCGGGTCGGAGCAGATCACCATGACCCGGCCGTGCCGGCGGATGACGCGGCACTTGCTGCAGATCTTCTTGACGCTCGGCTTGACCTTCACTGGGTCTCCTAGGGATCAGGGTCACCCCCGCGCCGCCACGCACGGGGAAGGCAACCCCAGTGGGATGGGATTTACTTGTAGCGGTAGACGATCCGACCGCGCGTGAGGTCGTAGGGGCTCAACTCCACAACGACGCGGTCGTCCGGCAGGATCCGGATGTAGTGCATCCGCATCTTGCCGCTGATGTGGGCGAGCACCTTGTGCCCGTTGTCGAGCTCCACCTTGAACATGGCGTTCGGGAGGGACTCGATGACGGTGCCCTCGATCTCGATGGCCCCTTCTTTCTTGGGCATGTCCTCCGCGCTTCACTGGTCGGGTCATTGGACTCGGCCCGGCTCCCCCGAGGAGAATCGGCCGCAACCCACCGCCACGACACACGAAGCGTCCGGAACAGGGAATCACGCGGCCGACGACGGACCGACAAAGGAGTCTACGTCAACCGGTCGCCCAATGCGAAATCAACGCATGATACGGGTGGGGAGACGACTCCCGACCCAAGCATACATCGCCGGGGACGTTGTACCTTTCGGGGAGAGATACGTTCGAGGAGGATCAGCATGCCGAGCTATGACTTCGCGCTGATCCTCAGCCGTCCCCTGTACGAAGACGAACTGGACCCGCTGTTCGACCGCACGCACGGCGCGGTCACGGTGTCGATCATCAGCAGGCCCGAGCACGACGACCGTCCTCCAGCCCCCACCCGCCGCCATCCAAACGACGAGCCCCGCTCGGAAGCCCGTCTGGGCAACGCGTCCTGCTCCTGGTCCGGCGGCACACTCGCCGCGGCGATCATGGAGGTGATGGAGCATGTCGAGTCCAGCGCGCCCGGCCTGCACATCCTCCGGGTCGAGGCCGACCCGCTGCTGACGATCCGCGACATCGCCGAGCGGGTGGGACGATCCCTGGACTCGGTCCGGCACGCGATCACCGGCTCCCGCGGCGTCACCGGCTTCCCGTCCTCGGAGATGTCGACCGCCGGCCACCGGCTGTGGCGCTGGTCCAAGGTCGCCGCCTGGTACGGCATCGACGACCCCCAGCTCATCGAGGCCGGGCCGACCGTCCAGGCGATCAACGGCTGGCTCGCCCTCCGCGACGTGGTCCCCGACGTGGCTCCCGCGCCCGAGGAGGTCACCTCGGCGTTGTCCCTGGTCATCCCGCACGTCGCCTGACGGCCGCGGCCCGCGGTCGGACGGTGCGGCCGGCGGGCACGAAGATCGTCTCGGCGGCCGGGGGCGCCGACCGGGCGCCTCGCCCGCGGGTCCATGATGGTGATTGGGCAAGGGGAGGGGATCGATGGCGATCATCGCGCAGCTGAGCGACATCCACCTCGCGGCCGGCCGCGACGGGCGGGTCGACGACGGTTCCGGGCCGGTCCGCGCCCTGCGGGCCGCCGTGTCGAGCCTGCTCTCCCTGCCCGCGCGCCCGGACGCCGTCGTCCTCACCGGAGACCTCGCCGACGGCGGGCTGTCCGCGGAGTACGCGCGGCTGCACGCGCTGCTGTCGCCGCTGCCGATGCCCGTCTACCCGATGCCCGGCAACCACGACGACCGCGACGAGATGCGGAAGGCCTTCAAGGACCACCCCGCCGTGGCGGGGATCGGGGGCGCGCCGCAGTCCCCCGTCCAGTACGCGGTCGACGTGGCGGGCGTCCGGCTCGTCTGCTGCGACACCACCGTGGACGGTCATCCGCACGGGCACATGAGCGAGGACCGGCTCGCCTGGCTCGACCGGACGCTCCGCGACGCCCCCGACACCCCGACCGTCGTCGCGACCCATCACCCGACTTTCCCGATCGGCATCCGGTTCATCGACGACATGCGGTTCGTCGACCCCGCCGGATTCGCCTCCGTGATCTCCAGGCACCGCCAGGTGGTCCGGGTGATCTCCGGCCACGTCCACCGCGGCTCGGTCGGCTCGCTCGCGGGGACCGTGTGCACCACCTGCCCCAGCACCTACCGTCAGCTGTTCCTCGACCTGACCCAGCCGGGCCGCGCCGCGGTCACCGGGGAACCCGCGGGGTTCGCCATCCACCTCGTCGGGCGGGACGGCACGGCCACGACGCACTTCGTCCCGACCGGCAACTACCGGCCGCTGATGGACGTGGAGTAAGCGCCGGAGGCGGGTCAGCAGCCGCTTCTGCGGCCGCCGAAGAGGGTGCCGATCAGCAGCATCGCGCCCCACGGGCCCGCGACCCAGATCCACCACGGGTACACCCAGCCCGTCGAGAGCGCGATGATCAGCCAGATCGTGAAGTTGATCCCGCTGACCGACGCCCACGCGGCCCACATCGTGCGGTTGCCGGTGACGTCCAGGCCGCTCCGCGTCGCGGCCCTGACCGGCGACTCGGTGCTCTTCGGCTGCGTCGCCGGGACGGGAAGCTGGTAGAGGTCCTCCTCCGGCAGGTCCGCGGTGACCTCCTCGAGCTGCCCGAGCGTCTTGGCCTCGTAGACCGCTTCCAGCCGCTCGTGCAGTTCGTCCATCGTGATCCGGCCCTCGCCGCAGTGGTCCCGCAGGCTCGCCGCCACCCGGTCACGGTCGGCGTCCGACGCCCGCATGTCAGGGTTCGGCGCCATCGTTCCTCCAGTCAGCGAGAAGCATCACTTCCCATTATGGGCGGAGGAAAGCCCCAAGCGCCCCCCTCGGCGGGTGTCCCGTCCGTCTGCGAGGACCCCCGGCGGACGCCTACTCTCCGAGCTTCCCGAACCACTCCCGGCCCTCGTCCAGGGCCGTCAGGACGCGGGGGCCGTCGGGCGTGACCGCGAACGTGTGCTCGAAGTGCGCCGAGGAACGCCCGTCCAGGGTGACGACCGTCCAGCCGTCCGCCAGTTCCACGGTCTGCTTCGTGCCGAGGTTCACCATGGGCTCGACCGCGAAGCACATCCCCGGCTCCAGGACGGGTCCGTGCCCCGGCTCGCCGTGGTTGGGGATGAGCGGGTCCATGTGCATCTCGGTCCCGATGCCGTGCCCGCCGTAGCCCTCGACGATGCCGTAGGCGCCCTGAAAGCGAATGTAAGCCTCGATCGCGTGCGACATGTCCGTGAGCCTGGCTCCGGCCGTTCCAGCCGCGAGACCGTGCCACAGGGACGTCTCGGTGACCTCCAGGAGCCGCCGCAGCTCCGCGGTGATCTCCCCGACCGGGACGGTGATCGCCGCGTCGCCGTGCCAGCCCTCCACGATCGCGCCGCAGTCGATGGAGATGACGTCGCCGTCGCGCAGCACCTTCCCGCCGTCCGGGATGCCGTGCACGATCTCCTCGTTGACCGACGCGCAGATCGTCCCCGTGAAGCCGTAGTAGCCCTTGAAGGACGGGACGCCGCCGTGGTCGCGGATGTGCCGCTCGGCGATCGTGTCGAGGTCCAGGGTCGTGATCCCCGGCTTGACCGCCTCCCGCAGCACCTCCAGCGTCCGGCCGACCAGGAGCCCGGCCGCGCGCATCAGCTCGATCTGCTCCGCGGTCTTCATCTGGATCGCGGGCCTGCGCCGTCTAAACATGTCTTCTCCGTGAACGGGACCGCCGGGACCGCTCAACGCGGCCCCGGCGGGCGGGTGCGGGGACGCCCTCCACGGCGTCCCCGCTTCCAACGTCACTCCCCAGCGGCCCCTGGGTCACTTCTCCAGCGGACGGAGGGCGGCCAAGGCGCGCTTGGTGACCTCCTCGACCGGGCCCGTCGCGTCTATGCCGACGAGGATGTGCTCGTCGGCATAGAACTGCACCAGCGGGGCCGTGTCCTGCTTGTAGACCTCAAGGCGGTGCATGACGACCTCTTCCTTGTCGTCGTCACGCTGGAACAGGTGCCCGCCGCAGTCGTCGCAGATGTCGTCCTGCTTGTCGTCGAAGTCGACGTGCCAGATGCGGCCGCAGCGGTCGCAGGTACGCCGGCCCGACAGCCGCCGGACGACCTCGTCCTCGTCGACCACCAGCTCCAGGACCATGTCGAGGCGGGCGTCCCACTCGGCGAGGATCTTCTTCAGCGTCTCCGCCTGGGGGACGTTGCGCGGGAAGCCGTCCAGCAGGAACCCGTCGCGCGCATCGTCCTCCCCGAGCCGGTCGCGGACCATCGCGATCGTGACCTCGTCGGGCACCAGGTCGCCGCGGTCCATGTACTGCTTGGCCTTCCGGCCGAGCTCGGTGCCGCCGCTCACGTTGGCGCGGAAGATGTCACCTGTCGAGATCTTCGGGATGGACAGATGAGATGCGATGAACTGGGCCTGCGTCCCCTTGCCCGCTCCAGGGGGGCCCACCAGGACGATACGCACTACCGCAGGAAACCCTCGTAGTTGCGCTGCTGCAGCTGACTTTCGATCTGCTTCACGGTATCCAGTCCGACGCCGACGATGATGAGGATGCTCGCGCCACCGAAGGGGAACTCCTGGGTCGCGTTCAGGAGTGCGAACGCCACCATCGGAATCAGCGACACGAGCCCCAGGTACAGGGCACCGGGTGTGGTGATCCGGGTCAGCACGTAGTCGAGGTATTCGGCAGTCGGCCGACCAGGGCGGATACCTGGGATGAATCCACCATACTTCTTCATGTTGTCGGCAACTTCAGTGGGGTTGAACGTGATCGCCACGTAGAAGTAGGTGAAGAAGATGATGAAGGCGAAGTAGACCGCCATGTGCCAGGCGTTGTCCTGCTGGAGGTAGGGCTGGACCTTCTGCAGCCACTTGGTGTCGGGCCACAGCTGGGTCGCCAGAACCGGCAGGTAGAGCAGCGAGGACGCGAAGATGATCGGGATGATGCCGGCCTGGTTCACCTTCAGCGGGATGTAGGTCGAGGTGCCGCCGTACATGCGGCGGCCGACCATCCGCTTGGCGTACTGGACGGGGATGCGCCGCTGGGCCTGCTCGACGAACACGACACCGGCCATGATCGCCAGGCCGACGATCAGCACCACCGCGAAGACGAAGCCGCCCTTGGCCTTGAAGATGCTCCAGAACTGGGCGGGGAAGACCGCCACCACCTGCGTGAAGATCAGCAGCGACATGCCGTTGCCGACACCCCGGTCGGTGATCAGCTCGCCCAGCCACATGATGACCGTCGTGCCGGCCACCATGATGATCACCATCGTGATGATCGGGAAGAGACCCGTCTCGTACAGGATGTCGTCCGAACCGGAGACACCCTGGAACAGCTGCCCCGTGCTCGCCATCGCGACGATGCCGGTGGCCTGGAGGATCGCCAACCCGACCGTCAGGTAACGGGTGTACTGGGTGATCTTCGTCGTGCCGGACTGGCCCTCCTTCTTCAGGGCCTCGAGTCGCGGGATCACCACCGTCAGCAGCTGAAGGATGATGCTCGCCGTGATGTAGGGCATGATGCCCAACGCGAAGATCGAAAGTCTCAGCAGCGCACCGCCGCTGAACAGGTCGACCAGGCCGTAGAGCTGGTTGCCCTCCTTGGCCGCGTCGGCGGTCTGCTTCAACACCTCCACGTTCACGTTCGGCGTCGGAAAGACCGAGCCGAGCCTGAAGATCAAGATGATGAACAACGTGAAGAGCAGTTTTTTACGCAGGTCAGGCGTACGGAAAGCCCGAGCGAACGCGGTCAGCACCATTCCTCCTGCGTGACTGGCGAGTTCATGGCCGCCGAGGGGCCGGTTACAGGTCCATGATTTCGGGCGGAGGATACCCGCTGAGATACCGGAGTGCGGAATCTCACCCGGATCGCCTTCGCCCGTGTGACTCTAACAGCAGATGCGACCGGGGCCGTCCCGCCCGGCGCGGGGGCCTCCCGGCCCCCGGCGCAAGGCGAACACGGCCCCGGCATCGAAGGTGTCCCTCTTACAGCTCGTCCGCGGTTCCACCGGCAGCGGCGATCTTCTCCTTGGCGGAACCGGAGAAGGCGTGCACCTTCACCTGGACCGCGACGGAGATGTCGCCGGTGCCGAGGACCTTGACCGGACGGCCGCGGCGCACCGCGCCCCTCGCCGCAAGGTCCTCCGCCGTCACCTCGCCGCCCTCGGGGTAGAGCTCGGCGAGCCTGTCCAGGTTCACCACCTGGAACTCGACCCGGTTCGGGTTCTTGAAGCCCTTCAGCTTCGGAACCCGGCGGATCAGCGGCATCTGGCCGCCCTCGAACCCCACGGGGACGGTGCTGCGGGCCTTGGTGCCCTTGGTGCCGCGACCGGCCGTCTTGCCCTTGGACGCCTCGCCGCGGCCCTTGCGGGTCTTGCGGCGGTTGGCGCCGGGGGCCGGACGCAGGTCGTGCACCTTGAGCGGGGTGCCCTCGGTCTCGGTGGCGTCGTCCTTCTTACCGAGATCAGCCGCCATGTCAGTCGACCTCCTCGACGGTGACCAGGTGCGACACCGTCCGGATCATGCCGAGCACCTCCGGGCGGTCCTCCCGGACCACGCTCTGCCCGATCTTCTTCAGACCGAGGGTGCGCAGCGTGTCACGCTGGTTCTGCTTCTCGCTGATCACCGACTTCGTCTGCGTGATCTTCAGATTGCTCATGTGTTCGCGACCTCCGGCCTCGGCTCGCTGCCCGCGGCGCGGGCCCGCAGCATCGCGGCCGGCGCGACGTCCTCGATCGGCAGGCCGCGCTTGGCCGCGATCTCCTCGGGACGCTTGAGCGCCTTCAGGCCCGCGATCGTCGCGTGCACGATGTTGATCGCGTTGTCGCTGCCGAGCGACTTGCTCAGCACGTCCTGGATGCCGGCGGCCTCCAGCACCGCGCGCACCGGGCCACCCGCGATCACACCGGTACCGGGGCTCGCCGGACGCAGCAGGACCTCGCCCGCCGCATCCCGCGCCTGCACCAGGTGCGGGATGGTGCCCTGGATCCGCGGCACCTTGAAGAAGTGCTTCTTGGCCTCCTCGACGCCCTTGGCGATCGCCGCGGGCACCTCCTTGGCCTTGCCGTAGCCGACGCCGACGGTGCCGTTGCCGTCACCGACGATCACCAGGGCGGTGAAGCTGAAGCGACGCCCGCCCTTGACGACCTTGGCGACACGGTTGATCGCCACGACCTTCTCGATGTACGACTGGCCCTTGTCGGCGCCACCGCGGCGGTCGTCGCGGCGGTCGCGACGGTCGCCACCCTGACCGCCGCCACGCCTCTGCGCTGCCATCAGTGGTTCCTCTCGTTAGCCATATCCCGGGGCATCAGACTTCCAGGCCCCCTTCGCGCGCACCGTCCGCGACGGCGGCGATGCGGCCGTGGTACTTGTTGCCGCCGCGGTCGAACACGACCGCGGACACCCCGGCGTCCTGGGCCCGCCGGGCGACGAGCTCGCCGACCTTGCGGGACTTGGCGGTCTTGTCGCCGGAGTCGGCGCGCAGGTCCGCCTCCATCGTCGACGCGCTGGCCAGCGTGTGGCCCTTGTCGTCGTCGATGACCTGGACGAACACGTGCCGGCTGGAGCGGGTCACGACCAGGCGGGGACGCACGGCGGTGCCGAGGACCCTCTTGCGCACCCGCAGGTGCCGGCGCCTGCGGGAAAGGGCACGACGGCTCGTGGCCTTGCCGGCGAGGCTCTTGGTGCCTGCCATGGTTACTTACCAGCCTTTCCGACCTTGCGGCGGACGTACTCACCCTCGTACCGCACGCCCTTGCCCTTGTAGGGGTCGGGCTTGCGCAGCTTGCGGATGTTGGCGGCGACCTCGCCGACCTTCTGCTTGTCGATGCCCTCGACGACCAGCTGGGTCGGCCGCTCCACCGTGAAGCTGATCCCCTCGGGGGGCTCGACGGTGATCGTGTGGCTGTACCCGAGCGAGAACTCCAGGTTCTGGCCCTTGGCCACCACACGGTAACCGACGCCCTGGATGACCAGGGTCTTCTTGTAGCCGTCGGTGACCCCGACGACCATGTTGTTGATGAGCGTCCGCGTGAGCCCGTGCAGGCCGCGCACCTTGTTGATGTCGTTCGGCCGGGTCACGGTCAGGGTGCCGTCCTCCATCTGAACCTCGATGGGCTCGGCGATGGTGTGCGACAGCGTGCCCTTCGGCCCCTTGACGGTGACCTCGCGGCCGTCGATGTCGACCTCGACACCGCTGGGCACGGTGATGGGGTGACGTCCGATTCGAGACATTTTCTAGAGCCCTCCCCTCACCAGACGTAGGCGAGGACTTCGCCGCCCACGCCGCGCTTGCCCGCCTGCCGGTCGGTCATCAGGCCGGAGGACGTCGAGATGATCGCGACGCCCAGCCCGCCGAGGACCCTGGGCAGGTTGTCCTTCTTCGCGTACACGCGCAGACCCGGCTTCGAGACGCGCTTGATCCCGGCGATCGAGCGCTCCCGGGTCGGGCCGAACTTCAGCTCGATGTTGAGCTTCTTGCCGACCTCGGCGTCCTCCACGCTCCAGCCGGTGATGTAGCCCTCCTGCTGGAGAATCTCGGCGATGTGCGCCTTGATCTTCGAGTACGGCATCGCCACCTGGTCGTGATACGCCGAATTCGCGTTCCGCAGACGCGTCAGCATGTCTGCGATCGGGTCGGTCATCGTCATGGCCTGCTGGCCCTCCTCGCCGCGGTTTCCTCGGGTCGATGGAACCCGTGGACCTTCGGCGCGGTCATGGGCACCTCACGGGTGCCCGGTCGGTCATTACTGGCCGGAGCCCGCTCCCCGGGAAAACCCTCCCCGGGGACGCGGTCACCAGCTGGACTTGGTGATGCCAGGCAGCTCGCCGCGGTGGGCCATCTCCCGGAAGCAGACGCGGCACAGGCCGAACTTCCGGTAGACCGAGCGCGGACGCCCGCAGCGCGAGCAGCGAGTGTACCCGCGCACACCGAACTTCGGCTTCCGCGCCGCCTTGGCGATCAGCGACTTCTTCGCCATGTGCTCAGCTCTCCTTGAAGGGGAAGCCCAGGAGCTTGAGCAGCGCCCGGCCCTCATCGTCGTTCTTCGCGGTCGTCACGACCGTGATGTCCATGCCCCGCTGCCGGTCGACCTTGTCCGGGTCGACCTCGTGGAACATGACCTGCTCGGTCAGCCCGAAGGTGTAGTTGCCGTTGCCGTCGAACTGCTTCGGCGACAGGCCGCGGAAGTCACGGATACGGGGCAGCGCGGTCGCGAGCAGCCGGTCCAGGAACTCCCACATCCGGTCGCCGCGCAGCGTGGCGTGCGCGCCGATCGGCATGCCCTCGCGCAGCTTGAACTGCGCGATGGACTTCTTGGCCCGGTTCACGGTCGGCTTCTGGCCGGTGATCAGCGACAGGTCGCGGATCGCGCCGTCGATCAGCTTGGCGTCCTTGGCCGCGTCGCCGACGCCCATGTTGACCACGATCTTGGTCAGCGTGGGGATCTGCATGACGTTGGCGTAGCCGAACTGCTCGCGCATCTGCCCCGCGATCTCCTCGCGGTAGCGGAGCTTCAGCCTCGGCGCCGGGACGGGACGCTCGGTTGCGGTCTCGGTCATCGGTCTCAGATCTCCTTACCGCTACGGCGCGAGATCCGAACCTTCGTGCCGTCATCGTTGATGCGGTAACCGACCCGTACCGGCTTGCCGTCCTCCACGATGGCGACGTTGCTGACGTGCAGCGGCGCCTCCATCGTGATGCGGCCGCTCTCGGCGCCGGCGCGCTGCTGGTCGGCCTTGATGTTCTTGGTCATGAGGTTGACGCCCTCGACGACGACGCGCTCCCGGCGCGGGTAGACGCGCAGGACCTTGCCCGTCGCGCCCTTGTCCTTGCCGGCGAGAACGATGACCTCGTCACCCTTGCGGATCTTCATCAGAGCACCTCCGGCGCGAGCGAGATGATGCGCATGAACTTCTTCTCGCGCAGTTCACGGCCCACCGGGCCGAAGATTCGGGTGCCGCGGGGGTCGCCGCCGTCCTTGATGAGCACGGCCGCGTTCTCGTCGAAGCGGATGTAGGAGCCGTC
The DNA here is from genome assembly GCF_004348515.1 of Actinomadura sp. KC345. GTDB lineage: Bacteria > Actinomycetota > Actinomycetes > Streptosporangiales > Streptosporangiaceae > Spirillospora. The sequence goes on from NZ_SMKH01000028.1 coordinate 15,080, forward strand.
CGGGCGCCTGCGCTCCTTGCGGGTGCGCACGATGACGGCCTTGACGATGTCACCCTTCTTCACGCCCGCGGCGGGAAGGGCGTCCTTCACCGTCGCGACGATGATGTCGCCGACTCCCGCGTAGCGCCTACCCGAGCCGCCGAGAACCCGGATGCAAAGGATCTCCTTCGCACCCGTGTTGTCGGCGACCTTGAGTCGCGACTCCTGCTGAATCACGTTGACTCCTGTTCGTCACACCGGTTCTGATCGCCCGCGGGAGCGGGTGATCAGCCTGGTGGAACCAGTAATTACTTGGCCTTCTCGAGGATCTCGACCACGCGCCACCGCTTGGTGGCCGACAGCGGACGGGTCTCCATGAGACGGACGCGGTCGCCGACGCCACACTCGTTGGCCTCGTCGTGCGCCTTGTAGTTCTTCGTGCGGCGGATCACCTTGTGGTACCGGCGGTGGGTCACGCGGTCCTCGACGGACACGACCACGGTCTTGTCCATCTTGTCGCTGACCACGAGCCCCTCAAGGATCTTGCGGGAGGCCCGCTTGTCCGCCTGCTCGGTCGTCTGCTCGGTCATTCGTCTTCCTCCGCGGCGTCCTCGACCGTGATGATGCCGAGCTCGCGCTCCCGCATCACGGTGTAGATGCGGGCGATCTCGCGCTTCACGGTGCGCAGCCGCCCGTAGCTCTCAAGCTGGCCGGTCGCGGCCTGGAAGCGGAGGTTGAACAGCTCCTCCTTGGCCTCCTTGAGCTTGGTGACCAGGACGTCCTCGGTCTCGGTCCGCAGGTCATCGGCCGTCAGTCCCTTGGCCATCAGCCCTCACCCACTTCCCGCTTAACGATCTTGCACTTCATTGGAAGCTTGTGGATCGCGCGCATCAGCGCGGCCCGGGCGATCTCCTCGTTGGGGTAGGAGAGCTCGAACATCACGCGTCCCGGCTTGACGTTGGCCACCCACCACTCGACCGACCCCTTGCCGGAACCCATGCGGGTCTCGGCGGGCTTCTTGGTCAGCGGACGGTCCGGGAAGATGTTGATCCACACCTTGCCGCCACGCTTGATGTGCCGGGTCATCGCGATACGCGCGGCCTCGATCTGCCGGTTGGTCACGTACGCGCCCTCGACGGCCTGGATGCCGTACTCACCGAACGTCACCCGCGTGCCGCCCTTGGCCATACCGCGGCGCTTCGGGTGGTGCTGCTTGCGGTGCTTGACCTTGCGAGGGATCAGCATGGGTTACTCAGCTCCCCTCACCCTGCGGAGCAGCCTCGGCCGTCTGCGCCGGCTGCTCGGAACTCTGCTGCTGCTTCGGCGCGGAACCGCCGCGCTCGCCGCCACCGCGCTCACCGCCGCGGCCACCACGGCCACCACGGCCGCCGCCACCGCGACGCTCGCCACCGCGACGCTCACGGCCGCCACCGCCACCGCCACCGGCGGCGCGCTGCTGTGCGGCCTGCTGCTCCCGCTCGGCGCGGGTCGAGGCGGCCTCGCCCTTGTAGATCCACACCTTCACGCCGATGCGGCCGAACGTCGTACGGGCCTCGTAGAAGCCGTAGTCGATGTCGGCGCGCAGCGTGTGCAGCGGGACCTGGCCCTCGCGGTAGAACTCCGACCGCGACATCTCGGCGCCGCCGAGACGGCCGCCGCACTGCACCTTGATGCCCTTGGCGCCCGACTTCATCGCCGACTGGATCGCCTTGCGCATGGCGCGGCGGAACGCGACCCGGCTGGACAGCTGCTCGGCCACGCCCTGCGCGACGAGCTGCGCGTCGATCTCGGGGTTCTTCACCTCGAGGATGTTCAGCCGGACCTGCTTGCCGGTCAGCTTCTCCAGGTCGCCCCGGAGGCGCTCGGCCTCCGCGCCGCGGCGGCCGATGACGATGCCCGGCCGGGCGGTGTGGATGTTGACCTCGACACGGTCACGGGTCCGCTCGATGTTCACCTTGGAGATGCCCGCCCGGTCCATGCCCTTCTGCAGCATGCGCCGGATCTGGACGTCTTCCTTGACGTAGTCCTTGTAGAGCTTGTCGGCGAACCACACGGACTTGTGGTCGGTGGTGATGCCGAGCCGGAACCCGTGCGGGTTGATCTTCTGACCCACTACCGGGCCCTCCTCGTCTTCTTACCGCCGCCGGCCGCCGCGCTGGCCTCGTCCCGCGACTCCACGACCACGGTGATGTGGCTCGTGCGCTTGTTGATGCGGTACGCCCGGCCCTGGGCGCGGGGACGGAAACGCTTCAGCGTCGGCCCCTCGTCCACCCACGCACGGCTCACGACGAGCGTGTCCGAGTCGAGCTTGAAATTGTGTTCGGCGTTGGCGATGGCACTCGCCAGCACCTTGCCCACAGGCTCACTCGCAGCCTGGGGGGCGAACCGCAGCACCGCCCGCGCCTCCGCGGCAGGCAGGCCGCGGATGAGGTCCACCACGCGGCGGGCCTTCATGGGCGTGACGCGGACGAACCGCGCCTGGGCCCTGGCTTCCATCGCTGTTCCCTCTCTCCGTACGATCTACTGCTCAGCCGCGCCTGCTGCGGCGGTCTTCCTTGACATGGCTGCGGAACGTGCGCGTCGGCGCGAACTCGCCGAGCTTGTGCCCCACCATGGCGTCGGTGACGAACACCGGCACGTGCTTGCGGCCGTCGTGCACGGCGATCGTGTGACCGATCATGTCCGGCACGATCATGGAGCGCCGCGACCACGTCTTGATGACGTTCTTGGTGCCCTTCTCGTTCTGTGCGTCCACCTTCTTCATCAGGTGGTCGTCCACGAAGGGGCCCTTCTTAAGGCTACGTGGCATGACGAGCGACTCCTACCGCTTCTTCTTGCTGCGACGACGGACGATCAGCCGGTCGCTCGACTTGTTCGCCTGGCGAGTGCGGCCTTCCTTCTTACCGGCCGGGTTCACCGGGTGCCGGCCACCGGAGGACTTGCCCTCACCACCACCGTGCGGGTGGTCGATCGGGTTCATGGCCACACCGCGGACGGTGGGGCGCTTGCCCTTCCACCGCATGCGGCCTGCCTTGCCCCAGCTGATGTTCGACTGCTCGGCGTTGCCGACCTCGCCGACCGTCGCGCGGCACCGCACGTCCACCATCCGCATCTCGCCGGACGGCATGCGCAGCGTGGCGTACTTGCCCTCCTTGGCCAGCAGCTGGACGCCGGCGCCCGCGCTGCGGGCGATCTTGGCGCCGCCGCCGGGCCGCAGCTCGATGGCGTGGACGACGGTACCCGTCGGGATGTTGCGCAGCGGCAGGCAGTTGCCCGCCTTGATGTCGGCGCCCGCGCCGTTCTCGACGCGGTCGCCCTGCTTCAGCCCGCGCGGGGCGAGAATGTAGCGCTTCTCGCCGTCCACGTAGTGCAGCAGCGCGATCCGCGCGGTGCGGTTGGGGTCGTACTCGATGTGCGCGACCTTCGCCGGGACGCCGTCCTTGTCGTGCCGGCGGAAGTCGATCACGCGGTAGGCGCGCTTGTGCCCGCCGCCCTGGTGCCGGGTCGTGATGCGGCCGTGGTTGTTGCGGCCGCCCTTCTTGGGGAGCGGACGCAGCAGCGACTTCTCGGGCTCGTCACGGGTGACCTCGACGAAGTCGGCCACGCTCGAGCCGCGACGACCCGGAGTCGTCGGCTTGTAGTTACGGATGCCCATCTTATTCGTTCATCCCTTGTCTGCTTCGGCGCGCCCGGCTAGGCCGGGCTGCCGAAGATGTCGATCCGCTCGCCCTCGGCCAGGCTGACGATGGCGCGCTTGGTGTCCTTGCGCTTGCCGTAGCCGAACCGGGTGCGCTTGCGCTTGCCCTGCCGGTTGAGCGTGTTCACGCTCGTCACCTTGACGTCGAACACCGCCTCGACGGCCTGCTTGATCTGCGTCTTGTTGGCGTCCGGGCGGACGATGAAGGTGTACTTGTTCTCGTCCAGCAGCCCGTAGCTCTTCTCCGAGACGACCGGCGCGACGATGATGTCGCGGGGGTCGGCGATCTTGCCCATGTGCGACCCTCCTTACTTCTTCGCCGCGCGCGAGATGAACTCGTCGTACGCCGTCTTCGTGAAGACGACGTCGTCGTTCACCAGCACGTCGTAGGTGTTGAGCTGGTCGGAGACGATCACGTGCACGGTCGGCTCGTTGCGCAGGCTCTTCCAGGTCAGCTCGTCCTCGCGGTCCAGGACCACCAGGACGCGCTTGGCCTCGGTGACCGCGCGCAGGGCCTTCAGCGCCGTGCTCGTCTTCGGGGTGTCGCCCTCGATGAGGTGGTCGACCACGTGCACCCGGCCGAACCGAGCGCGGTCCGACAGGGCGCCGCGCAGCGCGGCCGCCTTCATCTTCTTGGGCGTCTTCTTGGTGTAGTCCCGCGGCTGCGGGCCGTGCACGATGCCGCCGCCGGCGAACTGGGGAGCGCGGACCGAACCCTGGCGGGCCCGGCCGGTGCCCTTCTGCCGGTAGGGCTTCCTGCCGCCGCCGCGCACCTCGCCCCGGGTCTTGGTGGAGTGCGTGCCCTGCCGCGCCGCGGCGAGCTGCGCCACCACGACCTGGTGGATCAGCGGCACGCTGGTCTTCGCGTCGAAGACCTCGGTGGGCAGGTCGATGTCGAGCTTCGAAGTCACTTGCCCGTCCCCTTCACTGCGTCGCGGACCAGCACCACGGCGCCGTTGGGACCGGGAACCGCGCCCTTGATGAGCAGCAGGCCCTTCTCCGCGTCGACGGCGTGGAGGGTCAGGTTCTGCACGGTGGTCCGGGCATTGCCGTGCCGTCCCGCCATGCGGAGGCCCTTGAAGACGCGACCGGGGGTCGCGCAGCCGCCGATCGAGCCGGGCGAACGGTGCTTGCGCTGGGTGCCGTGCGAGGCGCCGAGGCCCTTGAAGCCGTGGCGCTTCATGACACCGGCGGTGCCCTTGCCCTTGCTCGTCCCGGTGACGTCGATCTTCTGGCCGGCTTCGAAGACGCTGGCGGTGATCTCCTGGCCGAGTTCGTACCCGGTGGTGTCGTCGGCCCGCAGTTCGACGAGGTAGCGGCGCGGCGTGACGCCGGCCTTCTCGAAGTGACCCGTGCGCGGCTTGTTCACCTTGCGCGGGTCGATCTGCCCGAAGCCGAGCTGGACGGCGCTGTAGCCGTCCTTCTCCTGGCTGCGGAGCTGGGTGACGACACACGGCCCGGCCTGGACGACGGTCACCGGAACGATCCGGCCCTCATCGTCGAAGACCTGGGTCATGCCGAGCTTCTCGCCCAGGACGCCCTTCCTCTGCGTACTCATTCTCGGTGCGTCCCTTAGAGCTTGATCTCGATGTCAACGCCGGCCGGAAGGTCGAGCCGCATCAGCGAGTCGACCGTCTTGGGCGTCGGGTCGATGATGTCGATCAACCGCTTGTGCGTGCGCATCTCGAAGTGCTCGCGGCTGTCCTTGTACTTGTGCGGCGAGCGGATGACGCAGTACACGTTCTTCTCGGTCGGCAGCGGCACCGGGCCCGCGACCTTGGCGCCCGTCCGCGTCACCGTCTCAACGATCTTCTTCGCGGAGGTGTCGATGACCTCGTGGTCGTAGGCCTTGAGCCGGATGCGGATCTTCTGTCCCGCCATGGTGGCCTCGGTGTCCTTTGCTGTTGCGAGTGATCCTCTCCGGAGGAGAGTCCACTCAGTGCCGCTGTTTACTTCGGTGGTCGTGGCACGGCGGCCCGGCTGCGGGTTTCCCCGGCGGCCGGGCCGCCGCGCACGAGAGTGGTGTTACTTGAGGATCTTGGTGACGCGACCCGAGCCGACGGTCCGGCCACCCTCGCGGATGGCGAACTTCAGGCCCTCCTCCATGGCGACCGGCTGGATCAGCTCGACCTTCATTTCGGTGTTGTCGCTCGGCATGACCATCTCGGTGCCCTCGGGGAGGCTCACCACGCCGGTCACGTCCGTGGTCCGGAAGTAGAACTGCGGACGGTAGTTGTTGAAGAACGGCGTGTGCCGGCCGCCCTCGTCCTTGGACAGGATGTAGACCTGCGCCTCGAACTCGGTGTGCGGGGTCGTGGTGCCCGGCTTGATGACGCACTGGCCGCGCTCGACGTCCTCGCGCTTGATGCCGCGCAGGAGCAGGCCGACGTTGTCGCCCGCCTGGCCCTGGTCGAGCAGCTTGCGGAACATCTCGACGCCGGTGACCGTGGTGGTCGTCGACTTCTCCTTGATGCCGATGATGTCGACGGTCTCGTTCACGTTGACGACACCACGCTCGACGCGGCCGGTGACGACCGTGCCGCGGCCGGTGATCGAGAAGACGTCCTCGATCGGCATCAGGAACGGCTTGTCGATGTCGCGGACCGGCTCCGGCACGCTCTCGTCGACGGCCGCCATGAGCTCGACGATCTTCTCGCCCCACTCGGCGTCGCCCTGCAGCGCCTGGAAGGCGGAGACGCGCACGACCGGGACGTCGTCGCCCGGGAACTCGTACTCGGTGAGCAGCTCGCGGACCTCGAGCTCGACGAGCTCCAGGATCTCCTCGTCGTCCACCATGTCGCACTTGTTCAGCGCGACGACGATGTAGGGGACGCCGACCTGGCGGGCCAGGAGCACGTGCTCCTTGGTCTGCGGCATCGGGCCGTCGGTCGCCGCGACCACCAGGATGGCGCCGTCCATCTGCGCCGCACCGGTGATCATGTTCTTGATGTAGTCGGCGTGACCGGGGCAGTCCACATGAGCGTAGTGGCGGGCCTCGGTCTGGTACTCGACGTGCGCGATGGAGATCGTGATCCCGCGGTCCCGCTCCTCCGGCGCCTTGTCGATGTCCTCGAACGGCGTGAAGGGGTTGAGGTCCGGGAACTTGTCGTGGAGCACCTTGGTGATCGCCGCGGTAAGCGTGGTCTTACCGTGGTCGATGTGTCCAATGGTGCCGATGTTCACGTGCGGCTTCGTCCGCTCGAACTTGGCCTTCGCCACTGGTTGCTCCTTGTTGCGATCCTCGGCCGTTTAGACGACCGCTTCGATGTACGTCCTGGTGATCTGTGAACTCGCGCGGGCTATTCGCCGCGTGCCTTGGCGATGATCTCCTGCGCGACGTTCGAAGGAACCTCGGCGTAGGAGTCGAACTGCATGGTGAAGACAGCCCGGCCCTGGGTCTTGCTCCGCAGATCACCCACGTAGCCGAACATCTCGGACAGAGGCACGAGCGCCTTGATGACGCGCATGCCGTGCCGCTCGTCCATGGACTGGACCTGCCCGCGGCGGCTGTTGAGGTCGCCGATCACGTCGCCCATGTTGTCCTCGGGCGTGGTGACCTCGACCGCCATCATCGGCTCCAGCAGCGTGGGGGACGCCCTGCGGGCGGCCTCCTTGAACGCCATGGAACCGGCGACCTTGAACGCCATCTCCGAGGAGTCGACGTCGTGGTAGGCGCCGTCCTGAAGGGTGACCTTGACGCCCACCATCGGGTAGCTGGCGAGGACACCGAACTCGGCGGCCTCCTGGCAGCCCGCGTCGACCGACGGGATGTACTCCCGCGGGATGCGGCCACCGGTGACCTTGTTCTCGAACTCGTAGCCGTCGGACCCGCCGCCCAGCGGCTCCAGGTCGATGATCACGCGGCCGAACTGGCCGGAGCCACCCGTCTGCTTCTTGTGGGTGTACTCGACCTTCTCGACCTTCTTGGTGATCGTCTCCCGGTAGGCGACCTGCGGCTTGCCGACGTTGGCGTCGACCTTGAACTCGCGCTTCATCCGGTCGACGAGGATCTCCAGGTGGAGCTCGCCCATGCCGGAGATCACGGTCTGGCCGGTGTCCTCGTTGGTGTGGACGGTGAAGGAGGGGTCCTCCTCGGCCAGCCGCTGGATCGCGGTGCTCAGCTTCTGCTGGTCGGCCTTGGTCTTCGGCTCGATCGCGACGTGGATGACCGGTGCCGGGAAGTTCATCGACTCCAGCACGATCGGGTTCTTGTCGTCGGCCAGCGTCTCACCGGTGGTGGTCTGCTTCAGGCCCATCACCGCGACGATGTCGCCGGCGCCCGCGCGCTCGATCTCGGTGCGCTTGTTGGCGTGCATCCGGTAGATCTTGCCGATGCGCTCCTTGCGCTCCTTGACGGAGTTCATCACGTTCGCACCGGACTCCAGGACGCCCGAGTAGACGCGCACGAAGGTGAGCTTGCCCAGGTGCGGGTCGCTCGCGATCTTGAACGCCAGCGCGGAGAACGGCTCCTCCTCGCTCGGCTGCCGGGTGAGCACCTTCTCCTCGTCGCGGACGGCGTGGCCCTCGATGGCCTCGACGTCCAGCGGGGAGGGCAGGTACCGGACGATCGCGTCCAGGAGCGGCTGCACGCCCTTGTTCTTGAAGGCCGTGCCGCACAGCACCGGGGTGAGCTTCGCGGCGATCGTCGCGCGGCGGATGCCGGCGTAGAGCTGCTCGACCGTGGGCTCCTCGCCCTCCAGGTACAGCTCCATGATGTCGTCGTCGTTCTCGGCGAGCGTCTCGACCAGCTTGTCGTGCCACTCGCGCGCCTGCTCGGTGTGCGTGTCGGGGATGTCGACGGTGTCGTACATCTCGCCCAGCTTGGCCTCGGGGTTCCAGACCAGGGCCTTCATCGCCACGAGGTCGATGACGCCCTTGAAGTCGGCCTCGGCGCCGATCGGGAGCTGCAGCGGGAGCGGCGTCGCGTTCAGGCGGTTCTCGATCATGTCGACGCAGCGGTGGAACTCCGCGCCGACCCGGTCGAGCTTGTTGACGAAGCACATGCGGGGCACGCCGTACCGGTCGGCCTGGCGCCACACCGTCTCGGACTGGGGCTCCACGCCGGCGACACCGTCGAACACCGCGACCGCGCCGTCGAGCACCCGCAGGTTGCGCTCCACCTCAACGGTGAAGTCGACGTGCCCGGGGGTGTCGATGATGTTGATCGTGTGGTCGTCGTCGTCCACGGACCAGTGGCAGGTCGTGGCGGCGGAGGTGATGGTGATCCCCCGCTCCTGCTCCTGCTCCATCCAGTCCATGGTCGCGGCGCCGTCGTGGACCTCGCCGATCTTGTAGCTGATACCCGTGTAGTACAGGATCCGCTCGGTCGTCGTGGTCTTGCCCGCGTCGATATGGGCCATGATCCCGATGTTGCGGACCTTGGCCAGGTCTACACCGGTTTTGGTAGCCACTGTCGTCCTCGCGTCGTCTCGTCGGTGCGGTTCCCGCCGGGTTACCAGCGGTAGTGGGCGAAGGCCTTGTTGGACTCCGCCATCTTGTGCGTGTCCTCGCGCTTCTTGACAGACGCGCCGAGGCCGTTGCTGGCGTCGAGCAGCTCGTTCATCAGCCGCTCGGTCATGGTCGTCTCGCGGCGCTGCCGGGCGTACACCACCAGCCACCGCAGGGCGAGCGTGGTGCTGCGGGCCGGCCGCACCTCGACCGGGACCTGGTAGGTCGCGCCACCCACGCGGCGGCTGCGGACCTCCAGGGTCGGCTTGACGTTGTCGAGGGCGCGCTTCAGCGTGACGACCGGGTCGTTGCCGGTCTTCTCGCGGGCGCCCTCGAGGGCGTCGTAGACGATGTTCTGCGCGATCGAACGCTTGCCGTCCAGGAGAATCTTGTTGATGAGCGCAGTGACCAGCGGCGAGTTGTACACCGGGTCAGCGATCAGCTGGCGCTTGCCAGCGGGGCCCTTGCGCGGCATCAGCTCTTCTCCTTCTTCGCGCCGTAGTGGCTGCGTCCCTGCTTGCGGTTCCGGACGCCCTGGGTGTCCAGCGTGCCGCGGATGATCTTGTACCGAACGCCGGGGAGGTCCTTCACACGGCCGCCGCGCACGAGCACGATCGAGTGCTCCTGCAGGTTGTGTCCGACACCGGGGATGTAGGCCGTGACCTCGATCCCGCTCGACAGCCGGACACGGGCGACCTTCCGGAGCGCCGAGTTCGGCTTCTTGGGCGTCGTCGTGTAGACGCGCGTGCAGACGCCCCGCCGCTGGGGGCTGCCCTTGAGCGCGGGCGTCTTGTTCTTGGTCACCTTGTCCGTCCGGCCCTTTCGGACCAGCTGCTGGATCGTGGGCACCGCGTCTCCGTCTTCACTCGTACCGAGCCGGTAAGTCTTCTGCTGCAATCACCACCTCAGTCGAGGCTGTGACCTGCCGGTTTCCCGACCTCTCCGACCCACGCGGTCGGGCGTGTCGTCACCTCACGGAAATCCAACCGCGCGATGCCGTCACAGACCGCCCGGCCCGTACCAGGGCCGAATCAAGCCGGGGAGTGAGTCTCTACCATCCGATGCGTCCGGGCGGCCGAGGCCACCAAGCCCACCGACGATGAGAAAGGCTCATTGGATGCGGCGCTGGGGCTGGCCTCATGGACCTCGCCGACGCACACGCATAGCGACCCGCACACAGCGGGCACAAGTGAAGAGGTTACCGGCCGCCGGGCCATAGTGCAAAGCGAACAGGGCACTACCGTGTCCCCGCCCTCCGGCGCAAGCCCGCGGGCTCGGAGAACCTTCTGCCCGCGACCTACAACGGCCGAATGCCGACGAGCGTTCCCACCGGTTCAGAGTGGGAAGACCCGTCGGCATTGTGTCCCACGCCCCCCTGATTGGGGAAGACGTGGAGAGGCTTTTACGCCGGGCTAGAGGACGAAGGCGACCACCAGCACCGCGATGATGACCACGATGGCGACGGCGCCGCCGATGAGCAGGAGCGTGTTCTTGTTGCCCTTGCCCTCTTCGGCCGCCCCGTAGCCGGGCTGCTGACCGTACTGCCCCTGCTGGCCGGGCGCCTGCTGGCCGGGCGCCTGCTGGCCGCCGTACGGCGCCGGCTGGCCGGGCTGGCCGTAGGCCTGCTGACCGAACTGCTGCTGTTCGCCGGGCTGGCCGTACTGCTGTTGCTGCTGTTGCTGCTGCTCGCCGGGCTGGCCGAACTGCTGCCCGTATCCCTGCTGCTGGGGCTGCTGGCCGAAGTCCTGCTGCTGGCCGTAGGGCTGCTGGCCGAACTGCTGCTGCTCGCCGGGCTGGCCGAAGCCCCGCTGCTGCTCGGACTGACCGAAGCCCTGCTGCGGCTGTTCGCCGGGCTGGCCGAAGCCCTGCTGCTGGGGCTGCTGGCCCCATTGCTGCTGACCCATGTCCATCCGGGTGTGGTCGGCCATGCCCTGGGGCGGGTCGAACGTCTCTTTCGGCCGCGCTTCCTCTGCGCCGCTCTCACCGGGCGGGCGGTACAGATCCTCCACCGGGTTCCCGGTCGGCTGCGAGCCGGCGCCGAACCCGGAATCGGGCGGCGGCACCATCATCGTCCGCTCGGTGTCGGCCTGGCCCGGCCGCCCCGGCTGACCGGGCGGGACACCGCCCGGCTGCGACGACTCCGGCGACCACGGCTCGGCCATCGTGGGCGGCGCGGGCGGGATGCCGCCGGGCTGCGACGACTCGGGCGACCACGGCTCCGGCGCGGGCGGCTCCTGCCGGCGTTCGGGGCCGGTGGCGACCGGGATGTCGGTACCGGGCGACCAGTGCAGCGTCGCCTGGTCGTCCACCACGGGCCGCTGCGTCTCCCCCTCGGGGGCGCCCGCAGCCGCACCCGGGACGATCAGTGTGCGGTCCTGCGGCTGCTCGGGCTGGGGCGGCGCCTGCTCGGCGGGCGCACCGGCACCGGCCTCGGGCGCCGGGTACGCGCCGCCCTGACCGCCGAACGGGGACTGCCCGTACTGCGGCTGCTCCTGCGGCGCGCCGTGCATGGGCTGCTGCGGATACCCGGGCTGCTGAGGCTGGTCGAACTGGGTCTGCTCGTACTGGGACGGCCGGCCGTACTGCGGCTGCTCGGGCTGCCGGCCATAGCCGGGCTGCGGCTGGCCCTGGGGCGGGCCGTAGGGCTGCTGTTCCCCCGGCGGGCCGTACTGCTCCTGCGGCGGCGGGAAGCCGCCCGGACCGGAAGGCGCACCGTACGGCGCCTGCCCGCCCGGCTGCTGCCCGTACTGGGGCTGCTGCTCCTGCGGACCGCCGAACTGCTGGCCGGGCGCCGGGGGCTGCTCGCCGTACTGCTGCATCGGCTGCTCGACCATCGTGGGGGGCGGCGGAGGCGGCGAAGGCCGCTCCTCCTCGCGGGGCTCCTGCTGCGACTCGGGCGGCGTCGCCCCGGCGTTGCCGCCCAGCTGCGGAGCCCCGAACACCACGGTGCGGTCGCCCAGCGGCCGCGCCGGGGGCTCCTGCCCCTCCGGCGGCGTGGGCCGGCCCTCGTCATCCGGCAACGGCCGCTGCGGTCCCTGCGTGCCGTCATTCTCGGTCATCGTCGGGCTCCTTCAGCGCCGTCGTCCCGGGGCCTCCCTGGCTCCCGGAAGTCCAGAGGCGCGCGGCGCATAACACGGCCTCCGAACCTTGTCACCCATGTCCCCACGTGGCGGTCTCGCCATGCGTGGGCGTTCTCGTCCCCAGCCTGCCCCGATTTCCTGTGGTATCGCAAATCACCACTCTTCATAGATGCAAGCGAATCCCGGAGCGTTCCCGTCCGAGGGCACCGCCTTCGGTTTTCCGCCAAGAGATCCACGTCGCCGGCGCCGGACCACCGCGGCGAAACGTCGGCTCCAGCCCACTTGCCAGGACGCGGTCGGCGCCGGTTTCTGTTCTCGGTCAAGAATGCCCGAGAACCGGGTGCGGCCGGTAGGGCGCCTCCAGCCGCGCGACCTCCCCGTCGTCCAGCTCCAGTGTCTCCGCCGCGACCGCGTCCTCCACATGGGTGAGTTTCGTCGCTCCCACGATCGGGGCGGTCACCCCCGGCCTCCCGAGCAACCACGCAAGGGCCACCTGCGCCGGCGGGACGCCCCCGCTCCTTCGCGACCTCACGGACGGCGCCGACGACGTCGAAGTCGGCGTCCGTGTAGAGGGTGTCTCCGAAGGCGTCGTTCCGGGACCGTACGGTCTTGCGCTCACCGCCCCGGCGCGGTGACCTGGTGGACATGTTCGTCTCTGAGGCCGTGCTCGCCAGCTCGAAGAGGCGTCATTCTCCTCCGGCCCTCAAGACACCGAGTGGCCTAAGGCCGGTGAGCTGAAGGACGTGGAAGAGCAGCTAGACGCGCTGACTCGTCAGTGGAACGCACGCCAGATCACCAATGACCTGTTCTTCAAGCTGGTCCCTGGGCTGGAGCAGACGATCACCCGGCTTCGCGGGGAGAAGAACAAGCATGAGGCCGCCATCGCGGCGAAAGCGGCGCAGCGGGACACAAGCGCCTCCGAGGTGCGGCGCCGTTGGTACCTGCCGGAAGAGGAGGGCGGGTTTCCGATCTCGGTGAAGCGGACCTACATCCGCTCGGCCCTGCACGCGGCAACAAGAAGTTCGACCCCGACCTACTGGACCCGGTCTGGCGAACCGACTGACTGGAGCGGTGCCCGGCTAGGGAAGTAGTCGGCAACCGCCCTGGGCTGGGACGTCGCAACCCCGGTTCCCGTCCGATCATCTCAAGCTCCCGACCCCCGTCAACGAGTTGGCCTCCCCTCCTGGCCGCCACCGACAAAGCCCTCGGATCACCCCTATGCGACTAGGCAATACCCCTCGCCCCGGCACCCGTAAGACGAGGCCACTCCTCTACCTGGATGTAGATGGTGTCCTGAACCCAGAGGCACCACTCGCCGGGTTCACGGAGCACACCGTCGGTCGGCTCACCATTCGGATCAACCCGGACCACGGCACGTGGCTCCGCGATCTCTCGGTCCACTACGACCTGGTGTGGGCGACGACGTGGGAGGAACACGCCAACCAGCACATCGGCCCGCTCCTTGATCTGCCACCGCTCCCGCATGTCGCGATCTCCAACTACGTCGCTCAGGCCGGTGATCCACGCACCCCGCTGCTGCAACTCCCGCGCATGCGCAAGTGGGCCCCGATCCTCCGCCATGCGGAGGGCCGCCCCTTCGCGTGGGTGGACGACGTCATCCCACTGACGATCCGCCGCCAGGCTTTGCCGCATCGCCGTGCCCTGCGCCTGATCTCCGTCCGTCCAGAGGATGGGCTGACCCGCCGCCATGTGGACATGCTCCACCGGTGGGCCGTGCGGTTGAAGCGGCGTGCGTGATTCTGCTCCCGCTCGGGGTGGAGTCCCCGCCTGCGGCGTCCCTGTTCTAGAGACGGCCACAGATAGGCCATGTCCTCGCGGAGTGCGCGGGCGGCCTTGTAGGCGGTCGTCCGGTGTGGAGTCCTGCCCGTGCTGACCCATCGCTCGGCAGACTTGGGGTCCACGCCTACGGCTTCCCCGCCCCCGCGAGGGGTCCCCGCGCAAGTCCGCAACCGGCCAGCGGCGCCAGGTGTTCTAACTGCTAGCACAAGAAAGTCCCCCGGGCGTTGCACCCAGGGGAGTCGGGAGGTGCGGCGCTCGTTATCGGAGCGCCTCCACCGCTCCGCGGCCGGGGACTGTGAGTACCGGTCGTACAACCATGCCTCGAACTCGTCTCCGGAGAGATCGACCTTGAGAGGCCGACCCCACACGTAGTCGAAGTTCAGGCCGCGCTCCTCGATCAGGGCGCGCGCGTCCGCGACGGTCGTGTGCTTCTGGCCCTGCGGGTTGTGACTCCCGAGGCCGACCGGCTGGGTGTTGTTGACGAGAGCCGCAAGGACTTCCGCCTTGTCCAGACCTTGAATGTTGATCATGGCCGCGTAGCGGATGGGGCGGTCTACGGCGCCGGAGTCCTCGGCTCCCTTGGTGGCGTACTGGCGATGTAGCGGGCGACGTGCTTGTCGGCGATGCCGTCCAGCTCGGCGGCGACCTGGATCGGTTGGGTGTCGAGCTGGCGACCCCACCGCAGGACGAGAGGTGGTCTGGTCTCGTCGGGGTGCGGGGCCGGTATCTCGACTTGTGCGGCGGCGGTGCGAAGTGTGCGCTCCAGTAGTTCGGCAGTGGCCCATGCGGGCGGGGGCTGGTCGGGCCGCCGGGTCCGTCGAGTCTGACGACGGCGTGGAAGTGGATCAGGCCGCGTCGCTGCCCTGCCTGCGGATCGTCGGGCTGATGGCGGGCTCGGCATCCTTCCGGCCGGCCATGCGGGCATAGCGGGTCATCTCGTCGGGGGCGGCACGGCTGCACCTTTCCGGCCTTGGTCCGGTGGGTGTGGACGGCGCCGAACGACGGGGCGGTGAGAGTGAGGAACACGCGCGGATGGTCACTGACCTGCTGGGGGACGCCCTTCCCGCCGGTCAGTCCGGAGATGATCAGGTGGTAGGTGTCGTCCCGGTAGACCTCGGCGCAGGCGGCGCAGCGGGACGCGCGGCGGTTCCCCCACGCGGTGATCAGGTACCCGGTCGGCTCGTCGGTCGTCGAGTAGGACTCGATCAACTCGCCGGTCTCGCCGTCCAGCGTGATCCACTCCTCGCGCAGCCTGACCGGCTGCTCACACCCTCCGGCGGAGCGGATCATCTGGTGCCAACGGTCGAGATCCGGCATCGCGGCGCGCTGGACGGCGGCCTCCATCTCGGGCGGTAGTTCGGGCATCTGCGGGGCACTCATGCCGCATCCCGCAACGTCTCGGGGGTCTGGTCGTCGGCGTCCTGGTCCTGCTCGGCGGGGGTGCCTTCGGGGGACCGCGCAACCCCGAGGATCGTTCCGAGACCTTCATCCCCAACGTCCCAAGACGTACCTGTTCCATGCCGGCTCCTCTCGACCCTCTCCACGGTGCCCCCACACCGACGATCACCAACCCGTCCGAAGGATGCGGTCCACCACATCTGCATCCGCCTGAGGGTGACTGCTTCTCCGCCGCCCAGGGGGTGAACGTGCCTGGGCGCGGTGAGCGGGCACTGTCCTTGGTGAGCCATCTCCGAGATGCTCCCGCGTCGACCGCGCGGCCAAAGCAAAGCAAGGGACGGATCATGACAAACAAGACTCCCCGCCTGTCCGTGGTGTCCGCCGACACGATCGAGTACTTCGCGGTCGTCACCTTCATGACCGGGGCTGGGCCGGAAACCTTCGCGGAGACGGTCCACCTCGACCCGAAGCTGGACGACATGGACCGGTGCCGTGCGGTGATCTCAGCGATCCCCGGGTGCCCGGGTAGGCAGGCGGTCATGTTCTGCTCTGTGGAACCCAACCGGCTCAGCGAGACGATCGAAGAGTTCGAGAGCTTCGTGTTCTCCACCCAACTGGTCGAGGGCTACGGAGTCAGGTACAGCAGCAGCCGGTACACCAACTCGGATTCGGCTCCTGCAGAGACGCTTGCGGTCCAGTTCTCGACCCATTACACCGACGAACTGACCCGAGAGCTGCTCTACAGGACACATCTGTCGAGTGCCCCCTATCGCGTCGACGCCGTCTTCGGCTTCTCGATCGTCTTCAGCAAGATCGACTAGATCGGTGAAGCGAGACGCTCGATGAACCGCGGGGTGCCGGGTCCTGAACAAGACACCCGTTGGTCGTGAGGCCATGGGGCTGCGCGCCGTACCAGGCGCGCCCGACCAGGGGCCCCGCATACGCCGGGCCCTGTCCTTTGTGTACAGGCGACACGTGGACGTCGGGCGACCGGCCCATCTGGAACGGTGCGTGACTCTGCTCCCGGCGGCGTGGCTTGGGAACGGTTTGACCCATTTCTCCCTTGCCAGGCATGATCACACCGACAACTCAAGACTCCATCGCTCTCAGCCATCACCTCGGTGATGGACGCCCGGTGTCTGAGGTTCGAATAGTGCCGAAAACACGGGGTGAGAGCGAATCAGGTCGATCTGTGTCGACGCTGATTGGCCCCCGTGTCCTCAGGCCTGTCCAAAGGAGAGAGTCAGTGGGTACATACAAGGACCAAGGCGACGCGTCCGAGCAGACCGGCTCGCAGCCGGATCCCACGCCCGTCCAGACCGAAGCCGACACGGTGGAGGACCTGGAGGGCCAGGACGACGAGTAAAACTCGGTCCTCGGACGGTGTTCGGCTGAGCCGCCCTCCGCGGCTCCTCTGCTGACTCGTCCGTGATCCCATTTGCGGCCCCGCCTCCTGCAGGAGTCGGGGCCGCCCTTTCGGCGGGACGGCTGACAGCCCGCCGGGGTCGGTGAGCGAGCCTCGCGTCATCGATGGCCCGTGCATGTGGTCCGGCTCCCGCGGCCTCAGCGTTCTCCGCGGTGGACCGCCATGCGACCACCAACCCGACACCGGCGAGTTCCGCCCCGGTGGGCACCTGGCGCAGCACGACCAGACCGATCACGGTGGCGGTCGCCGGCAGCAGGGCGCCCATCAGCGCGTACGTGGCGCGGCTCAGCCGCGCCGTCGCCGGCTGGTCGCACACATAGGGGATGACGGACGCCCCCTCCCCGGTCGACTGACGGCGGCGTCAGCGGTGTCCGCGGTCGGGAGGTGCCGTGCGGAGGCCGGCCAGGAGGGCGATGAGGGTCTGTTCGGACGCGGCGCGGGCGGTGCTGCGGTCGGGGGCGTGTGCGATGAGCAGGGCGGCCTCGATCACGGCGCTCAGGACGAGGTGGGCAAGGACGTCCACGGGCTGCGGCGTGAGGACCTGCTCGTCGATGGCCGACTGGAGCCCCGCTTTGATGAGGCCCAGCCCGTGGGCGGCCTCGATGTCCCGCCAGGCGGCCCAGCCGAGCACCGCGGGCGCGTCCCGCAGCGCGATCTGGACGACCTCGGGCTCCTCGCAGATGTCCAGGAACGCGGAGACTCCGGCCGTCGCGGCCTGCCAGGAATCGGCGGCGCCGCCGATGGCCTCGGCGACCCGGCCGACGATCTCGCCCTCCATCTGTTCGAGTACGGCCCGGAACAGCTCCCTCTTGTCGCCGAAGTGGTGGTGCAGGGCCCCGCGGGTCAGACCGGCCACGGCGACGATCTCCGCTGCGGAAACGCCGGCGTAGCCGCGCTCGGCGAACAGGGCCCGCGCGGACGCGACCAGCGTCTCCTTCGTCCGGCGCGAGCGGTCCTGGGTGCGGCGCGGGCTCATCGGCGCGGTGCCCGCGCGGCGGCGAACTCGACGACCAGCTCGGCCAGCGCCGCGGGCCGGTCCTCCGGGATGAAGGTCGCGGAGTCGGCCACGGAGACGAGCCTGGCATCGGGGAACAGGGCGGCCAGCCGCCTGGCCAGCGACATCGGGAAGAGCCGGTCGTTCTCGGCCCACGCCAGCAGCACGGGCCGGTCGAACGAGCCGAAGGACCGCGCCGCGGCGAGCGTGAGCCGGGGGTGCACACCGACCAGGAAGCGGCACAGGTCGCGCCGCACACCGGCGTCGGCGCGCGCGGGCCGCAGGTAGGAGTCCATCGCCTCGTCGGGCATGGGCCGCCGTGAGAGCCACCCGAAGGTGAACGGCAGCCGCCAGGCCACGCGGGGGCGCAGCGCCTCCGCCAGCAGCCGGCCGAAGCCGGGCAGCCGCGCCCCCCACGGGAGGAAGCGGAAGATCGGCGGAAAGAAGCGCTCCAGCGCGTCGCAGGACGCGAGCACCACCCGGCCGATCCGTTCCGGACGCCGGGCCATCAGCATCTGGACCAGCGCCCCGCCGGTGTCGTTGGCCACCAGGGTGACGTCCGTCAGTTCGAGTGCCGCCAGGAAGTCGCCGATGAGATCGGCCACTCCCGCCGGGCTGAGGTCCGCGTCGGGCCGCATCGGGATCCCGTGGGACCCCAGCGGCAGGTCCGGGCTCAAGCACCGGTGACCGGCGCCCGCCACCGCGGGCACGACGTTCCGCCACAGGTCGGCGTTGACCAGCAGGCCGTGCACGAACACCACCGGCGGCCCCTCGCCGGTCTCCCGGTAGGAGATCACTCCCTGCGGCAACTCGATCTTGTTCGGTTCTCCCAGCGATTCACTGCGCGCCATGTCGCCTCCCGTCTCGCCGCACCAGGAAAACATACATACGGTATGTATGTATAGCCTGGGCGGCGGATCGCCCGTCTCGTCACGACGGCCCGCCACGTCCTCGGCGTGCCGGGTGGCCTGGTTGTGGTACTCATCCGCGATGGGCGATATGCGAATGGCGATGACCTACGAGCAGTTGCTGGGTGTTTTCGGCGCGGACACGGTGGTGCGCGTGCCCGGCGCGAGCGTCGCGCACGAGCCGACGCGGCGGTGGCTGGCCGACGTCGGGCTGCCGCGGGAGGCCGCGAATCTGCGGCTGGACTCCGCAAGCGGGCTGCCCACCGCGGCGGAAGCCTCGTCGCAGACGCTGCCCGCGGCGATCGGGAAGATGCTGGTGCTGGGGACGGTGACCGAGCAGGGCGGCACGGTGCTGCTGGACGGGACGACCGGAGCCGTGTACGAGGGTTACCTCGCTCTCCTGAGCGACGCCCGGTTCCAACCCGAGTTGCTCGCCTCGGATCTGTCGTCCCTGGTGGGGCTGATGACCGCCGTCACGCGGATGCACCGCGACCAGGGCGAGTTCGCGCGCTTCGCCGGCCGGCGCGGACAGGCGGTGGCCGCGGAGATGACCGAGAACCTGCTCGGGGTGATCCGCGAGCACGACCCGCGGCTGCTCGACGTCTCCAGCGAGATCTCCGGGCATTGGCGGGTGGCCGCCCACATCGCGCCGCTGGACCGGGTCGCCGGACCGGGTGAGGACCTCGCGCTGGAGCTTCCTCCCGGTCTGCTGGCGAAGGCGTTCGAAGACGATCTCCGCCGTTACGAGGACGCGGATCTCCCCGCCGTGCTCACCCACGAGCCCACGCGGCGCTTCCTCCGCGAGCATGGGCTGGCGAACACGAACTACTGCCTGCTCGACGAGCAGGCGCAGACGCTCACCGACTACTTCCACGGCAACCGCGACGCCTATCCCGACCTCTTCACCGACTATTTCCGCGGTCACTTCGCCGACGACGGCGAGACGCTCAGTGAGCATGTCGGCAACCTGATCCGGCTGGGCTCCATCGCCGATGAGATCGACCTGGTCATGGAGGGCGCCACCGGTCGGCTCCTCGGCTGGTACAGACCGGAGGGGAAGCACCGCCCGGTCAACGTCGACGTCTCGGCGATGGCCTTCGCGCAGTGGTTGATCCGGCAGGTGCAGCTCCTCGACCCCGTCCAGGACCTCATTCAGGCGGAGGCCTCGATGATCACGAACCTGACGCGGATACTGGCCGGAACTGCTCGAGGACGGCTGCAACGCCGGCATCTTCGCGTGACGCGGACCGGGCTCCGGCACCGCGGCGGCTTGTTCCGGCTGTTCGGCCGAGAACCTGGCTGGCCGTCGCGGCGGTCGCGGCCGGCGTCACGGGGTGGCGGCAGTCCTGGCGGGTCTGGCCGCCCGCACCGGACGCCGAAGCCGCACGCGCATTCGGTCTGCCCGCTGCCACCGCGTCCCGCCCCTACACCGGACAGCGGGCCTCAACCGGCCGGACCGCGATCCGAGACGTCGTTG
This sequence comes from Actinomadura sp. KC345, assembly GCF_004348515.1. Taxonomy (GTDB): domain Bacteria; phylum Actinomycetota; class Actinomycetes; order Streptosporangiales; family Streptosporangiaceae; genus Spirillospora. The sequence goes on from NZ_SMKH01000028.1 coordinate 35,287, forward strand.
ACCTACCGCTCCAGGGTCACCGGACGAACTCGGCGCGGACGCCCAAGAGCCGGACCGGGCGCCGTCTGGTGAACATGTCGAGGGCGGCCAGGGCCGCTTCCTCGATCCGGTGCGCCTCGGTCACGGGCGTATCCAGCGTGCGGCCGTGCGTCTGAGTGATGAACGGCGCGAACCGGACCTTGACGATGACGCGGGCGGCGTTCCTTCCGTCGTCGGCGACGTCCTGCGCGACCCGGCGTGCCAACTGGGCGACTTCGCGGCGCACGTCCCGCCAATCGTCCAGGTCATGCTGATAGGTGGTCTCCCGGCCGCAAGAACGAGGGACGTGCGGTGCGTCGCTCACCGGCGAGTCGTCCCGGCCCTGGGCGAGCCGAACCAGCCAGGGGCCGATCGTGGGGCCGACCGCTTCGGCGAGGACGACCGGTTCGGCCGCCGCGAGTTCACCGACCGTACTGATGCCGAGGTCCCCCAGCCGCTTGGCGGTCTTGGTCCCGATGCCCCACAGCGCATCCGCAGGCCGGTCGCCGAGCACCTCGAACCAGGTCTCCCCGGTGAGCCGGAAAATCCCGGCCGGCTTGCCGAAACCGGTCGCCAGCTTCGCCTGGAGCTTGTTCTCACCGATGCCCACCGAGCACTCGAGCCGCGTCGCCGCGCGCACCCGGTCGCGGATCTCCCGGGCCATCGCCTCCGGATCGCCGTCGACGGCCAGGAACGCCTCGTCCCAGCCGAGCACCTCGACCACGACGCCGAAACTCCGCAACGCGGCCATGACCTGGTCCGATACGGCCTCGTAGTGTTCCCTGTCCACGGGCAGGAACACGGCGTCCGGACATCGCCGCGCCGCCGTGCGAAGCGGCAGCCCGGAATGCACGCCGTAGGCACGGGCCTCGTAGGACGCCGTGCTGACCACGCCGCGCTTGGCCGGATCGCCGTCACCGCCGACGACGACCGGCCGCCCGCGAAGCTCCGGACGGCGCAGCACCTCGACGGCGGCGATGAACTGGTCCAGATCAACGTGCAGGACCCAACGAGCCACCCCACCATTGTCCCTCTACCAGCGCGAACACCACAGGGCCGGGACGTCGGGCGGCGACCCTCGCTTGCCGCCATGGAAAGTCGTGAGTTGACATACCGGAAACCAAGGGCACAGTTTCCAATACGGAAAGACACGATGACGCCGTGGCCGCCGGCCCGCGACCGACTCCCGGCGAAGCCGCGGCGGCACTGCGCGAGGCCGAACAGGCCCGCGCCGCCGTGTCGGGCGTCCGCACCCCGTTGTGGTACTTCGTCGCCCTCGGGATCTGGGTCGCGCCGGTCGGCCCCCTGGTGTCGCTGGCTCCGGACACACCCGCGGGGGTGGCGGCCCTCCTGGGCGGGGTGGCGATCTGGTGCGCGGGACTCGCGACGCTCTTGCACGTGGTCGTCAGGCGGATGCGGGTGCTGATGTGGCCGTCCGGCCGGCGGACGTGGACGCTCCCCGTGGTCATGCTCGTGCTGCTGGGCGCCCACGCCATCGTGCAGAGCGCCACCGACCTGCCTTGGAGCTCCGAGGCCGTCACCGTGGCCGTCGGGGCGGCGATCATCGTCTTCGGCGTGCACCACCGGCTCACGGGCGGCCGGTCGTCATGACCCGGCCGGCCCCGTCCGCCGACGCGTTCGACGCCGTCATCCACGCCCCGCAGCGCCTGCGCATCTGCGCGATGCTCGACCCGGCGACCCAGATCGAGTTCAGCCTGGTCCAGGAGCGGCTGGACGTCAGCGCCTCGGTACTCAGCAAGCACGTGAGCGTCCTGATGGACGCCGGCTACGTCGAGCAGCACAAGGCGGTCCGCGACACACGGCAGCGAGTGTGGCTCCGGCTCACGGCCGAGGGCCGCGCCGCCTACCGGGGCCACGTCGCCGCCCTCCGCAAGATCGTCGACCAGTCACCCGATTGACGCGCTTACCGGCGCGAATGCCGGGGATGGGGCCCGTGCCGAACCGCCCGGCCGACCGCGTACCCGAGGCCGATGTGCCTGACCACCGTGCCGGGGCAGCGACCGACGACTGCCGTCTTCAACTTCTGGTACGAGATCGGCGGCCCCCGGTCGGTGATGGAGGTCCCCCTCCCCCGTGCCCCGCGACGGCCATCCGGCGACTAGACCACCATTAAGGGGACCTTGAAGGCGGGCATGACCGGCTCCCCCGCTGATCAGTGGAAGTGAACCCAGAGTAGCGACCCTGGCGTCACACAACCCGATCAAGGCCTCATTCGGCCACTCACTCCGGTGTCACCCGACCACTACTGCGGCGCAGCCCCAATGCACATCTCCGTGCGCGTAATTCAGGTGCCGATAGGCCTTGACACTTGAGGCCGGACAGCAGCGCCGCGAACGCACGCCGCGTCACCAACGGCTTCGACCGGGTCGACACCGAAAGCTGAGTGCTCGTCACCGCTCGGCGGGTTCATAGGAAGGGCAAAACCAGGGCGTGGTCGATCTGCCAGGCGACCGAGGTGAGGGAGCCGCTGGTCAGGCTGGTGCCGGTGAGGGCGACGGGACCGGTGACGGTGTTCTTGCCGGGTGGAGTGGCCAGGAGCGCCTCGACGCGCTGGACGACACCGGAGTCGGCGAATGCCGGCAAGGGCGACGCGGAGGAGTGGGCCAGGGCGACCTCGGCGATGGTCCGCGCGACGAGGGAGCGGTCGCCGACGGCTTCGGCGGCCTCCTCGTCCGCCCAGCGCTCCAAAGCGAAGCGCAGGCGAGCATTGAGCCCGCGCAGAAGGGGGACGGTGCCCGCGGCAAGTGCCCCCACCGCGAGGTAGCGGTGGTGGCCGTGGCGCAGGTGCGACGCCTCGTGCTGGAACACCACCCGCAACTGCGCGGGGTCGAGGACCCGCAGGAGGCCGCGGGAGACCAGGACCCCACCGCCGCGGCCGGGGACGGCGAGTGCCACTGGCGCGTCCGAGTCCACGATCGTCCGGGACGTCCGCGCCGCGCCGCGGACCTCGCCGACCCACCGGCGCGCCAGCTTGAGGATCGTGTAGCCGCACAGGCCGGTCAGGGCGATGGCCGGGATGCCCAAGACGGCGGGCACGGGCTGGTCGTCACCGAAAAGCGCCCATTCGGGCAGCCGGTGCGCGTCGCGGGGGAACAGGGTCGCGGCGTAGTTGACGGTGACGAACACGAGCGTCCCGACGACGGCGGCGACGGCGCTGGCGGCGACCGTGGCGAGCAGCCGCGACGTCCACGCCGGATGCAGCGGCATTGGCACCGCGCCGAGGACGCTTCCGAGCGCCACCGAGAGGACGGTGGGCAGGAACGTCAGCCAGGTCACGCGCTTTCCCCGTGGCGAGGGCGGTCCAGGACGGCGCGCAAGGCCCGCTCCTCGTCGGAGGTGAGCGTCTGGACGAACCGGCTGAGCACGCTGGACGGGTCGCTGGCGTGCCGCAGGTGGTCGCGCATCCGGTCGGCGACCAGGCGGGACTCGTCCACCGCCAGCCGGTAGCGGTAGAGGCGGCCCTCGCGCTCCCGGGTGACCAGGCGCTTGGCGTGCAACCGGAACAGGATGGTGTTGACGGTGGTGTAGGCCGGGTCTCCGGGGACGCGGTCGCGCAACTCGGCTGTGCTCATGGCGTCATCCGCCCCGGCGAGCGCGGCCAGCACCTCGGCCTCCAACCGCCCCATCGGCCGTCGCGCCATCCCCCACCTCCATCGTCGCCCCAACTTTAACCGCCGGACAAGGAAGTGGCCCTTCGCGACGGCGAAGGGCCACTCGTGTGGGACGCCGTCACCGCGTGACGACGGCGGGGCGGCGTGCGACGGTCAGACCGTCGACCACCGCCTCTGCTGCTCGACGACCACGTGCTGGGCGCAGAACGCGTTCTCGTCGGTGGAGCCCGGCTTGCCGCGGTTGGAGCCCGACGCTTCCAGCGCGTTGACCTCCGCGGCGACGACCTCGAACTTTCCCGAGCCGAAGAACTCGCGCGCCAGCCGGTCGGTCCCGGCCTCGATCTCAGCCGCGTTGGCGCCCGGGACCGTCCGAAGGTGGGCGATCCGCTTCAGCGAATCCCGGTACCCGGGGTAACGGCGGTGGACAGTCACGTCCCTGACCACGTACTCCTTCTTGGTGTCGAAGGTGTACGTGCCGAACACCGACTCCGCGATGTACTCGGTGGGGAACGCCAGCTCGTCCGAGCCGAAGTAGGCGTGGCCCACGCGCCTCATCTCGTACTCGGCCTCTTCGGCGTTGTCGGCGAAGATGAGCGGGATGATAAGGCCGAAGTTCAAGTTGTTCATGAGGGTTTCTCCTTGCTGACGACGCGGCCGCTGGGACGGCGTCGTCTGATCTGGTTTGTGCCTTGCGACGGGAACCGTCCCCGCGAACCCGGCCTGCGCAAGCCAGAACCGCTGAACTACGCGGAAAAGCGAGTGACCCTTCGCGTAGGCGAAGGGTCACGTGTGGGAGGCCGTCACCGCGTGATGACGGCCGGAGAGGTGCGGCGTGCGACGGTCAGTCCGTCGACCACCGCCCCGACTGCTGGGCGACCACGCGCTTGACGCAGTAGACCCGCTTGCCCTCGGAACCCAGCTTGTTGCCCTCGGGTGCCGAGGCTTCCAGCGCGCCCGGGCTCCCGCCGCCGACGCGGACCTCGTGGTCCGAACCGAAGAACTCCCGCACTCGGCGGTCGATCTCGGTCTTGATCTCAGCGGCGTTGCCCCCACGGACGTCCGAGAGCTCGAGGGTCCGCAGGAGCGTGTCCTGGGACGAGGAGCCAGCGCGCCTCACGCTCAGGTCCCGGACCTCGTACGCCTTCCTGTTGTTGAAGGCGTCCGTGGCGGACACCGGCTTCGCGGTGTACCCGGTGGGGAGTGCCAACTTCACGTCCGGGCCGAAAAAGTTGCGCGCCTCGTCCTTGATCCGCTCCTCGATCTCGGCGGCGTTGTCGCCCAAGACGAGCGGGATGTTGAGAACAAAGTTCAGGTCGCTCATGAGAGCTCCTCCATGTTGGACGACACGGCCGCTGGGACGGCGTCGCCCGATCTTGTTTGTGTGTCTTGCGACAAGGACAGTCCTCAGGAACCCGGCCTTGGCAAGCCCGAGCCGTGCGCGAACCGGAGCCGCACCTTGGCCACCTGGTCGATCACCGGTGTGAGACAGACGGTACGGCCGCGGGCCGCGTAGGAGACGACCACCTCCGCTGCGTGAGCCGTCCGCGGACCTCTCCCCCTGCGGCGACGCGAAGCCCGCAGCTGACGTGGTGGACGGCCTCCTCGAACACCGCATGTACCCGTCCACCTGGTGGGCGGCGTCCGGTCACGTCGTCCGCTCAGGCGGCTTCGAGGCGCTGGACGGCCTCGGATCGGAGGGTGGCGGGGTCGGCGCTGAGCTCGCGGAGCAGCCGTGCCGCAGGGCCCGCCGGGTCTGCCAGCAGTTCCGCGAGCAGGTGGGTGGTGCCCGCGAAAGGGTGGCCGAGGCGATGCGCGGACAGGCTGGCCAGGCGTAACGCGGACAGCGCCGTGCGACCGTGGACGGCGTCGTTCACCGGCGCCGGGGGCAATGGCGGCCAGCCCTCGGTCGGCAGGCCGGTGAGGTCATGCTCGGGATCGTCCGGCGCGGGCTCCAGTCGTACCGCCGCCGCCCACGCCTCCAGACCCGGACGGACGCCGTGTGCGGCAAGGATCAGGCCGGCCTGGTTCCACCGGGCGACCCTGTCCGTCAGTCGCGTGTCGGCCTGGTCGAGTTGCCCGTGCAGGTCGATCACGCTGAGCAGGACGTGAGCGGCCGTGACGACGCCGTGGCCGGTCTGCAGGGCCTTGCTCACAGCGTCGCCCTCGATCGAATGCAGTATCGGGTGGCCGTAGCGGGCACCATGCTGACGGAAAGGACGCCGGAACTGACGGACGAGCCACCACTCCACGGCCCGCCAGAACCAACGCGACGACCGTGACCCGGAACCGGGAGCCTGCCCGGAGAGTTTCATGACGCTGACCGCCCACGACGTCTGGCGGTTGTCGTCGCGCCGTAGGCCCTGGCCATGCTCGATGCGTCGCAGGTCCTCGCCGGGGACCCAGCGGGTCAGCGACTCGGCGCCCGGGCCGGGCAGCTTCAGCAGGGCCGTCACGAGGTGACGCGGCTCGGCGTATCCGTGCTCCTCGTCCGCGGCCTCGGCGATCGCGTCGTGCACGGCGTATCGAACGGCGGGCGAGAACACCGGCACTGCGGTCCGGCCTTTGCGGCGGTGGTCCACTCCTCCGGAGTAGGCCACCTCTCCCAGCAGCACGGCGGCTCGGTAGGCCACCTCCCGCCCGAAGACCGACTCCCACTCCGTCGAAGGCGGGGGCGGATCGGTCCGCGCGGTCTCGCCCCGCCAGCCGACGTTGTCCACCAGCGGACGCAGGAGTGGGCGGCCATCGGAAGTCCTGACGCTGAGTGCCGCGCAGTCCAGGACGAGTTCCGTCCCGATCTCATCGACGCCTGCACGGCACGCACGCCGGTAGGCCCAATAGAGAGCCACCCGGAACGACCCGCTCGCCGGTTCGGCCATCGGCATCTCCGATCCTCCAGCGGACCGTAACCGTTCCAGGGTTTCGCCGCCGAGTCTCCTGACTCATTCGCAGCGGGAACCGACTTCTTCGCGGGTGACGCGGAGCGCCCCAGACGACCGGTGGCGATACCCCGCGCCTGGACGGAGCCGGATCCCGCGGAAGAAGGCTCCTAGGATGCCGGTTCATGGCGATGTTCCTGCATCTGACGGCGGCTGCGAACGCGCCGCGCATCCGGCGGTCCGGGATCCGGGCGGGCGACCACGGACCCGGCGGCGAGCGCGGCGTGTACTGCTTCCCGGTGTTGCGGTCGTATACGCTCACCCACCAATGGCTGCGTGAACTGGCCCGTTTCGGTGGCCGGGGCAGGCTCGTGGCCGTCCACGTGCGGCTGGACGACGACGAGCATGTGCTGGTCGGGCGCTATGCGGACCGGACGCGCTCCACCGTCCCCACAGCAGAGGCGGTCCGGCGGATCGCCGCGCTGGACGACCCGCGCGGGTGGGAGGTCTTCGTCCCCCGGGCCGTCCGGCCGCGGGAGGTGCACCGGATCCGCGCCGCGCCGCAGGTCGTGGGCTGGCGGTACAAGCCGGACGCACACGGCGTCCGTCCCTGCACCTGCTTCGGATGCCGGGTACGCGGAGAGTACGGGGCCCGACGCCTGCGCGAGCGGTCGCCCCATCCGCAGGACGGTCCGCCACCGCCTGCCAGGGGCCTGCTCGCCGACGTGGCGGCGGCAGGCGACCCGGGAGACCCGGCCGTGCTGCGGGAGGCACTGCACTGGTTCGGCATACGGCGGCGGGGCCCGCTCCCCCAGCTGACCCACCTCGCCGCCCATCCCCACCCCGGCG
>NZ_SMKH01000290.1 GCF_004348515.1 Actinomadura sp. KC345
AGGCGGGCCAGGCCGGACGGGGGCGTCCAGAAGCCGGCGGCCGTGAGCGCCTCCTCCTCCATCTCGAAGGGATCCGGCCCGGTCTCGGTGCCGCGCCGCAGACCGGCCAGGAGCTGCTCCCTGCCCCGGCCGTTCCACTGGAGGATGAGGAACGGGTCGTCGTCGAACGCCTCCGCCAGCAGGTACAGGACGGCCGCGGCGTGCTTGCACGGGTCGCCCCAGTCGGGGCAGTCGCACATCAGGTGCAGGTCGGACGCCGAGCCGGGGAAGAGGGCCAGGCCGAGTTCGGCGAAGACCCACTCGATCTCCGGCGGCATCTCCCCGGCCAGCAGGCGGGCGCGGAACACCGCGCGGGACGCCAGCTCCTTCTCGACCGCCCTCCAGTCCGCCTCGTCGATCGCGTCTATGCCGAGGGCCACCTCGTACGGGTCCGGCGCCGAGCCGTGCACTTTCGCCGTCACCTCGTACGGCGCGACCCTCAGGTCGAACACCATGCCCTTGCGCGCGTACGTCCGGCCGCGTGACAGGCGGCCCTGGTCGGCGAACGATTCGAGGAGGTCGATGAAGCGGCGCGACCACCACTGGGCGCCGATCGAGCCGCGCTTGTTGCGGGCCTTGATGCCCTCGGCCATCAGTCGCTCACCGCCTCGGGGGACAGGCGCAGGACGTCGCGGAGTTCGGCCACCGAGAGTTCGGTCAGCCAGTCCTCGCCGGTTCCGACGATCGATTCGGCGAGGGCCTTCTTGCGCTCGATCATCTCGTCGACGCGCTCCTCCATCGTCCCGACGCAGATGAACTTGCGGACCTGGACGTTGCGGGTCTGCCCGATGCGGAACGCGCGGTCGGTGGCCTGGTCCTCGACGGCGGGGTTCCACCAGCGGTCGACGTGCACGACGTGGTTCGCGGCGGTCAGCGTGAGACCCGTTCCGGCGGCCTTGAGGGACAGGAGGAAGATCGCGGGCTCGTCGTCGTCCTGGAATCGCTGGACGAGGTCGTCCCGCCCCTGCTTGGACGTCCCGCCGTGCAGCCACAGCACGGGCCGTTCCAGGCGGGCGGCCAGATAGGGCTGGAGCATCGAGCCGAACTCCGCGTACTGGGTGAAGACGAGTGCCTTCTCGCCCTGCTCCAGGACTTCGGCGCAGATCTCCTCCAGGCGTTCGAGCTTGCCGGAGCGGCCGGGGAGCCGGGACCCGTCCTTGAGCAGCTGCGCCGGATGGTTGCAGACCTGCTTGAGCCTGGCCATCGTCGCCAGGACGAGCCCGCGCCGCTTCGCCTCCTCCGCCTCGGCGATCTGCTGGAGCATGTCGTCCACGGTCGCCTGGTAGAGCGACGCCTGCTCGGTGGTGAGGTTGCAGTAGACCTTGATCTCCTGCTTCTCCGGAAGATCAGAGATGATCGACTTGTCGGTCTTGAGGCGGCGGAGGATGAACGGCTGCGTCGCCCGCTTCAGCCCCAGCGCCGCCTGCTCGTCGCCCTCGCGCTCGATCGGGATCGCGAACCGCCGCCGGAACGCGCTGCGCGGGCCGAGCAGTCCGGGGTTCGCGAACTCCATGATCGACCACAGTTCGGTCAGGTGGTTCTCGACCGGGGTGCCCGTGAGCGCGATGCGTGTCCGGGCGGGGATGCTCCGCACGGCTCTGGCCTGCCGCGTCCCGCTGTTCTTGAGCGCCTGCGCCTCGTCGCAGACGATCCGCCCCCACTCCAGCGTCGCGAGCGTCTCCGCGTCACGCGCCGCCGTCCCGTAGGTGGTCAGGACGAGGTCCGCCCCCGCGACCGCCTCGGCAAGGTCGTCGCCGCGATGCCGCCCCGTCCCGTGATGGACGTACACGCGCAGCTTGGGCGTGAACCGCGCCGCCTCCCGCTGCCAGTTCCCCACCAGCGACATCGGCAGGATCGCCAGCGTCGGGTCGGGACGCGCGCCGTCCTCCCGCTCGTGGACGAGCAGTGAGAGGACGGAGATCGTCTTCCCGAGCCCCATGTCGTCCGCGAGGAGGGCCCCCATTCCCAGCTCGTTCATGAACGTGAGCCAGGCGAGGCCGCGCTCCTGGTAGGGCCGCAGTTCGGCGTCCAGCTCATCGGGCGTCCGCATCGGGGTGAGGCGGCGGTCGGCCTCGCCGGACAGCAGGTCGCCCAGGGCGCCGCCCGCCTCGACGCCGGTGAGGGGGAGGGAGTCCTCGTCGGCGTGGATCACCGCGCGGATCGCCTCCGCGGCGGTCATGCGGCCCTGGCGAGGACGGCGGAGGAAGTCGAGGGCCGCCTCCAGTTGCCGCTCGTCCAGTTCGACCCACTGGCCGCGCAGGCGAACCAGTGGCGTCTTCAGGCGGGCCAGTTCCTCCAGTTCGGCCTCGTCGATGCTGTCGTCCCCGATGGCGAGGTCCCAGCGGAAGTCGACCATGGCCTTCATGTCGAAGCCCGAGGCCACGGCCGCGCCGGACGACGCCTCCGGGTCCTCGCTGCGCGCCGACAGCTTCATGCCGAGCTTCGCCTTGCCCGCCCACTGGGGGAGCAGGACGCCGAACCCGGCGGCCGAGAGCATCGGGGCGGCCTGGCGGAGGAAGCGGAACGCGCCGGCGGTGTCGAGGACCAGCTCGTCCGGTGCGGGTCCGTCCAGCGAAGGGCCCAGGTCGGGGAACAGGCGCAGCGCGCGGCCGAGGCCGGTGAGGAGTGTCTCCTCGGCGTCCGCGACCGAGGTCGCCTCACCCGCCCACACCATCGCGGCGGGCACGTAGAGGCTGGGATCGTCGGTGCCCTGGAGGGCGAACTCGATCCGCCAGGAGTCGTCGTCCCCGGGCTTCCCGGCGCCCTCTTCGTCCTCCGCGTCGAACTGCTCCGCGCCCGGCTCGGCGAGGCGGAAGCATACGCGCAGGGGACCGGACGGGCGGCGCGCGGCGGCGGCCCAGGCGTCCAGCTCGGCGATCAGGTCGCCGGGGTCGTCGCGCGGCTCGCGGGCGACCTCGGCGGACGGGCCCGTCAGCGCCATCACCCAGCGTTCGGCGAGCGGCAGCCGGTCGGGCTCCTTGCGCCGCGACACTAGCATCGGGTGCGGCACCACGCCCCGGACGGCCGTGTCGACCAGGCCGGACAGCGCCTCGCGCAGCACCTCGCCGGCGGGACGCCCGCCCTCGGCGGCGCGGCACGCGGCGGGCATGGCGCGGGCCAGGGCCCGGAACCGCGCCGGGTCGTCGATCACCGGGCGCCAGCGGGCCACGAGGTCGCCGTCCTCCCGCAGCAGGGCGGGCAGGACCTGGCCGCGTCCGGCGAGATGGAGGGCCTCGTCCGCGACCATGCAGAGGAAGCGCAGATCGGTGCCGGGGACGACGTCGGCGCCGTGCTCGGCGGCCTGGAGCAGCGCCATCGCGGGGAACGGCTCCAGGACGAGCGCCGGAACCCGCCATGGGCACAGCTCGGGCTCGTCCCGCACGGCCTCGGGCCCCAGCTCCGCCGAGGGCAGCGGGTGGTCGCCGAGCGTGGGCAGCGTCATCGTCAGGTCGACACGGAGCGCGCCCCGCACGAGCGGCTCGTAGGACGTGCCGGTGAAGTCGCAGGTCGCGAACGGGTGGACGTCCGGTGAGGGCTCGTACGCGCCGGTGCGCTCGGCCCAGAGGCACAGCGCACCGCCGTGCCAGGTGGCGTGGGCGACGAGCATGGTCCCCGAAGCTACCAGCAGCCTCCGACGTCCCGCCCGTCACCGCGGCGTGGCCCGTGGTTAGGCTCGAAACGTTCCGCCGCCGAGTTGCACAGGAGGGTCGCCGTGGGCGAGTTCGTACGGGTCGAGGTCGAGGACGGGGTCGCGACGATCAGGCTGGACCGTCCGAAGATGAACGCCCTGAACGCCCAGATGCAGCGGGAGCTGATCGACGCCGCCCGGGAGGTCACCCAGGACGAGACGGTCGGCGCCGTCGTCCTGTACGGCGGGGAGAAGGTGTTCGCGGCCGGCGCGGACATCAAGGAGATGGCCCCGATGTCGTACGCGCAGATGTCGGCGGGCCACTCGCGGCTGCTTCAGGACTTCGCCAAGGCGCTCGCCGCGATCCCGAAACCGGTCATCGCCGCGATCACCGGGTACGCGCTCGGCGGCGGCCTGGAGGTGGCGCTGACCGCCGACTTCCGCGTCGCGGGCGAGGGCGCGAAGGTGGGGCAGCCGGAGATCCAGCTCGGCATCATCCCCGGCGCGGGCGGCACGCAGCGGCTGTCGCGGCTGATCGGGCCGTCCAAGGCCAAGGACCTGGTCTTCTCCGGACGCCACGTCGAGGCCGCCGAGGCCCTCGGCATCGGCCTCGTCGATCGCGTCGTCCCCGACGCCGATGTCTACACCGCCGCCAAGGAGTGGGCGGCGAGCTTCGTCGGCGGCCCGGCGATCGCGCTCCAGGCCGCCAAGCAGGCCATCAACGCGGGCCTGGAGGTCGACCTCGACACCGGGCTGGAGATCGAGCGGACCCAGTTCGCCGCCCTGTTCGCCACCGAGGACCAGGCCGGCGGAATGAAGAGCTTCATGGAGGAAGGCCCCGGCAAGGCCAAGTTCACCGGCCGCTGACGTCCGCGGGCGGCCGACGGTTCACGGACCGCCGGCCGCCCGCTCCCTCGCATCCAGGACGTCGTCGGCGTAGCGCTCGGTCCAGCGCCCCAGGGCGAGGAGGGGATCGAGCATCCCGCGTCCCGGGTCGGTCAGCTCGTACTCGACGCGCGGCGGTGCTTCGGCGTAGCGGCGGCGGGTCGCGAGCCCATTGTCGACGAGGTGCCGCAGGGTCTCGTTCAGCATCTTGTGGCTGATGCCGCCGATCCTGTCCTGCAACAGGCGTGGGCGCATCGGCCCGTCGCGCAGCGTCCACAGCACGACACCCGTCCAGGCGCCGGACAGGAGGTCGAGGCTGAGCCGCGTCTGGCAGTCGGCGGCGAATTCGATGTCGCTCATGGTCCGCCCGCCATCCTGCTCCTCCCGATACGCACCAGATGGTGCCGAACGTTCCGTCTAGCGTCCCGTCCGACGGTAATCGAACGGAGGGGCATCATGCGGATCGGTGTTCTGGGAGCGGGCGGCATGGCGGATGCGCTCGCCAAGCAGTGGGCGCGGGCGGGGCACGAGGTGCGGATTGGGGCGCGGACGCCCGCGAAGGCGGTCGCGCTGGCCGGGAGGGTCGGCCACGGCGCGGCCGGCGGCACGCTGCGGGAGGCGGCCGGATTCGGGGACGTCGTCCTGCTCGCCGTCCTGCACGACGGCGTCCAGGACGCGCTGCGCCTGGCGGGCCCGCTGGCGGGACGGGTGCTGCTCGACTGCACCAACCCCATGGCGCCGCCGTTCGAGAGGCTGAAGACGGCGGACGGCCCGTCGGCGGCGCGGCGGATCGCGGACGCGACCGGCGCGCGGGTGGTCAAGGCGTTCAACACGTGCCACGAGAGCGTGTGGCGGATGACCCCGCCGGTGTTCGGCGGCCGCCCGCTGGGCGTCCCGCTCTGCGGCGACGATGAGGAGGCGCTGGCGGCGGCGCGAACGCTGGTGACCGACCTCGGCTGTGTTCCCCTGGACGGCGGGAGCCTGGAAAGGGCAGGTCTGCTGGAGGCCGCGACGGCGTTCACCGTGGGGCTGTGGGCGGCGGGCGAGGACCCGTCCTCGATGCTGCCGCCGCCCGAGTACGCCGGCGGTGATCCGCGGCGCGCCGGGAAGGCCGTGAACTGAACCGTTACGTGTGTTCTTGGGCGTGCCGCCCGGGGGCGTGAAGATCGGCCGCTAGCATCTCGCGCCATGCGACACGCGTACCGAACGGCGCTCGTGACGGGCGCGTCCAGCGGCATCGGCGAGAGCTTCGCCCGCCTCCTGGCCGGCCGCGGCACCGACCTGGTGATCGTGGCGCGCCGGGCCGACCTGCTGGACGGGCTGGCCCGCGAGCTGGTCGAGCGGTACCGCGTCGCCGTGGAGGTGGTCGCCGCCGACCTCGCCGACCCCGGGCAGCGCGCCGAGGTCGAGGGGCGGCTGAGCGCCGACCCGGTGGAGCTGCTGGTCAACAACGCCGGGTACGGCGCTTTTGGAGCGTTCGCGGAGCTTCCGCTGGACGACCACCTCGCGCAGATCGAGCTGAACGTGGCCGCGCTCGTGCGGCTCACCCGCGCCGCCGTGCCGGGGATGGTCGAGCGCGGCCGGGGCGGGGTGCTGAACGTCGCGTCGATGGCCGGGTTCGCCCCCTCGCCCGGCAGCGCGACGTACGGGGCGACCAAGGCGTACGTGGCGGCGTTCTCCGAAAGCCTGCACGCCGAGGTCGCGGTCAAGGGCGTCCACGTGACCGCGCTGTGCCCCGGCTTCACGCGCACGGAGGACGAGCGGTCCGGGGAACGCGGCCCGTCCGACCTGCTGTGGCTGCGGCGCGACGACGTGGCGCGGGCGGGGCTGGACGCGGTGTCGTCCGGACGCGCGCTGTGCATCCCCGGTGTGCAGTACAAGGCGGCGTTCCCGGCGCTGAAGCTCGTCCCGAGGCCGCTGCTCAGGGCCGCCGTGAACCGCATGTGGCAGCAGGCCGCCGACACGCGGTGACGGCGCGGCCACCCCCGCGTTTGTCCGGATCTACAAAACTCGCCGCGGGTTGATTGTCGTGGTGCTGGCTTGACGGGGGTCGAGCCGAGTGGCGACGATCGAACCTACGCTTGAGTAAGTTATGTACGTGCCTGCTGGGCGGTTTCGCGCCGCGGCGCGGCGGTACCGTCCGGCATGTCACTCGTCCAGCGAAGGAACCGCATGACCATGACCCCCGAAGAGAAGTTCCAGACCGGTCTCCTGCTCGACCTCGAGCCGGTGGTCGAGAAAGAGCTGAACCGGCACCTGTCGATGGCCAAGGAATGGTTCCCGCACCAGTACGTCCCGTGGAGCGAGGGCCGCGACTTCGACGGCCCGCTCGGCGGCGAGCCCTGGTCGATCGAGCAGTCCAAGCTGAGCCTCGAGGCCCGCGAGTCGCTCATCGTCAACCTCCTCACCGAGGACAACCTCCCCGGCTACCACCGCGCCATCGCCACCGTGTTCGGCCGCGAGGGCGCGTGGGGCACCTGGGTCAACCGGTGGACGGCCGAGGAGAACCGGCACGGCGTCGCTCTGCGCGACTACCTGACCGTCACGCGCGCCGTCGACCCGGTCGCGCTGGAGCGCGCCCGCATGCACCACATGGAGGCCGGCTACGAGGCCGACCACGGCGACTCGTTCCTGCACGGGACGGCGTACGTGTCGTTCCAGGAGCTCGCGACCCGCGTCTCGCACCGCAACACCGGCAGGGCGTCCGGCGACCCCGTCTGCGAGCAGATGATGACCCGCATCGCCGCCGACGAGAACCTCCACATGATCTTCTACCGGAACCTGATGGACGCCGCGATGGAGGCCGCCCCGAACGAGACGATGCGGGCGATCACCGACGTCGTGACGACGTTCCACATGCCCGGCCACAGCATCGACGGCTTCATGCGCAAGTCCGTCGTCATCGCCAACGCCGGCATCTACGACCTGCGGCTCCACCACGACGACGTCCTCGTCCCGGTGCTGCGCAAGTGGAACGTGTTCGACCGCACCGACCTGTCCGGCGACGGCGAGAAGGCCCGCGAAGAGCTCGGCGAGTTCCTGGGGCAACTCGACGCCTCCGCCACCAAGTTCGAGACCCGCCGCGAGGAGCGCCGCGCCCGCCAGGCCGCCCGCAAGGGCTGACGCTCGGGTCCCCAGGGGGAAAGACAGGGGGAACGCGAACCGCTTTTCTGGCGTCAAATGGGACATGGGGAAGCATCGGCGACTGGGCGGGTATCGGTTGCTGGACGAGGTCGGCCGGGGGAGCACCGCGGTGGTGCACCTGGCCATGGACCCCCGCGGCCGCGAGGTCGCGGTGAAGGAGCTGATCCCGGAACTGGCGGGGGAGCCTGAGGCGGTCTTCCGGCTGGCCCGGGAGATGTCGGCGCAGGCGCGGGTCCGCAGCGAGTACGTGGCCCGGCTGCTGGACGGGGAGGTCGCGGCGGAGCGGCCGTACGTGGTGATGCAGTACGTGCCGGGCTGCCCGCTGAGCGACCTGGTCGCTGCGTACGGGCCGCTGCGGCCCGACCGGCTCGTCCGGTTCGCGCGGCGGCTGGCGCTCGCGCTGGGGGACGTCCACGACTCGGGCGTGCTGCACCGCGACGTGTCGCCCGGCAACGTGATCGTGATGGGCGACCGGCCGAGCCTGATCGACTTCGGCATCGCGCACGAAATGGGCGCGGAGCAGGTCACCAAGCGGGGCATGGTCGTGGGGACGCCCGCCTTCCTCGCGCCCGAGCTGATCGAGGGGGAGCGCGCCACCGCCGCGTCGGACGTGTTCTCGTGGGCGGCGACGGTCGCGTGCGCCGCGACGGGTCGGCCGCCGTTCGGGCGGGGCTCGCTGCACGGCGTGTGCTTCCGCATCCTGCGCGGCCAGGCCGACCTCGGCGGCGTCGCGGAGCCGCTGGCCGGACTGCTGCGGACGGCGTTCCGGCGCGACCCGGCCCGGCGCCCTCCCGCGCGCTGGTTCGCGGGCGCGCTCGCGGGGGCCGTCGCCGACGGCGACCGCGGCGCCACCGGGCGTGGCGGGGTGGTCGCCGCATGATGCCGATTAGATCTTCCCGGCCGGATCGGCGAGGGTAGGGTTTCGGAAACGATGAAGGGAGTCGTCACGTCCGGGGACCGAATCGGCCACTACAGCGTGCTCCAGACCCTCGGGGAAGGGGGCATGGGCGTCGTCTACCTCGGCGCCGACCCCGAAGGGCGCAACGTGGCCATCAAGGTGCTGCGGCCCGCGGTGGCGGGGGACGCCACGGCGCGCCGCCGGCTGGCGCGCGAGGTCGACTCGATGCGCCGGGTCCACAGCCCGCACGTGGCCGAGATCCTCGACGCCGACGTGACGGCCGAGCAACCCTACATCGTGACCCAGTACGTGCCCGGCCGGACGCTTGAGGAGATCGTCGAGGAGGAGGGGCCGATCTACGGGTCGGCGCTTCAGCGGCTCGGGGTGGGCCTGGCGTCGGCGCTGTCGGCGATCCACGGCGCGGGGATCGTGCACCGGGACATGAAGCCCGGCAACGTGATGCTCGTCGACGGCGAGCCCGTCGTGATCGACTTCGGTATCGCGCAGACCGCGGAGGCGACGCGGCTGACCGCGACGGGAATGGTGATCGGCACCCCCGGCTACCTGGCCCCGGAGATCATCGAGGGCGAGGACGCGGGCCCGCCGTCGGACGTGCACGCGATGGCCGGGACGATCGCCTACGCCGCGACCGGGCGCCCGCCGTTCGGCTCCGGGACGTTCGAGTCGATCTTCTACAAGATCATGCAGGGCACGCCGGACCTGGAGGGCGTGCCCGACGCGCTGCTGCCCCTGCTGCGCTCGGCGATGGCCCGCAACCCGGCCGAACGTCCCACCGCGGTGAACCTGGTGCAGCTCACCCGCCGGATCCACATCGAAGCCACCATCACCGACCAGACCCGGGTCGACCGGCACTATCCGGCGGCCGGTGCGGCCGGTGCGGCCGGAGCCGCGGCCGCGGGTGCCGCCGGTGCGGCGGCCGCCGCCGGCGCGGGGGCCGGCGCCTCCCAGCCGGTCGAGGAGCCCGCGGCGGACCACTCCCGCCAGTTCTCCATGCCGGCGACCGGCCCGGCGCCGCACGAGGCGCCGGCGCGTCCCACCACGCCGGGCTCGACCGCGATCCCGGCGCCCGCACCGACGCCCGCCCCGGCCCCGGCGCAGCCCAGCGACTTCGTGGGGCAGCTTCCGCCGGC
>NZ_SMKH01000291.1 GCF_004348515.1 Actinomadura sp. KC345
GTCGTAGGCTCGGGGGATGCCGACGCACGAGCGCGAGATCACCGAGGCCGTCGACCTGTGCCTGCCGAGCGGGCGGCTGAATCCGGACGCCGTGGGCTGGACGCGGAGGCCGCTGCACCGGGCCGACCTGCGGGGCCGGGGGCGGGTCAAGCGCCGTCCCGAACCTCGTGGCCATCCGGCGTCCTTCCCAGGGCACTGCGCCCCTGTTTCGGCGGTCACCTAGGGAGGCCGCCCGCTATGGCGAAACTCATCGCACCCGGTTCACGCGATTCCCTCTTAACGTCCTTTCAGTGCTTCCTTAAGCCTTGAACAAGAGGACGGCCGTGGTGTTCCGGTGGCCGTCTCCGGGCGGCGGACGAGATTAGTGTGGCGTGATGACCGATGGTCAGCGGCGTCCGGCGCGGCGGGCCGCCCGGCGCGAGGCCGGCTGGGGAGCGGTGCGCAGCCACATCTCGATCTGGGCGCCGCCCAGCGGGGAGTCGCCCGCGCGCAGCGACCCGCCGGTGGATTCGGCCAGGCGCCGGGCGATGTCCAGCCCCAGCCCGGTGGAACCGGCGCCGCTGGCGCCGCGCCGCAGCGCCGCCTCGACGTCGGCGATGCCGGGACCGGCGTCGCCGAACAGCAGGCCGGTGGAGTGGCGGCCGCGGTGGACGGTGAGACGGAAGGCGGTGCCGTGCGGCGTGTGCCGGAATATGTTGCCCATCAGCGCGTCCAGCGCGGCGGCGAGATCGGTCTCGGCGACCGGGACCGGGGCCGGCTCGCCGGCGCCGACCAGGTCCCAGCCGCGTTCCTGGTCCTCGGCGAGCGCCGACCAGAACTCCAGCCGCCGGCGGACCACCTCGGCCGCGTCGCAGCCCGCCGGCGGGGCCGCCTTCCCGCCGGACGTTCCGGCGGGCCGCCGCGCGGCGGCGATGATGTCGTCCACCGCCGTTTCCAGCCGTTCCAGCGCGCTGCGGCTTTGCGCCAGCCGGGCCGGGTCGCCGGGATTGGCGGCCAGCCCGTCGAGGTCGACCCGCAGGGCGGTCAGCGGGGTGCGCAGCCGGTGCGACAGGTCGGCGCCGGCCTCCCGTTCGGCCGCGAGCAGCCGGGCCAGCCGGTCGGCCATGTCGTTGAACGCCTCGCCGGCGGCGCGCAGCTCCGCCGGTCCCCGCGGATCGACGCGCGCCGCCAGGTCGCCCGCGGCGACGTGGGTCACCGCGCGGATGAGCCGGTCGATGGCCCGCACCACCCGCTTGGCCAGCCGGTCGGCCATCGCCACCGACACCAGCACCAGCGCGAGCGCCACCAGGGCGAGGATCACCCACGACCTGACGACGCCCCGGCTCAGCTCGTCCTGCGGCACGTACACCTCGATGACCGCCGGTTCGGCGGCCTCCAGAAGCACCGGGCGCAGCAGCACCTTCCCGCCCGGAGCCGCGACGGTGGACGTGCGGCTCAGCCGCCGCGCCGAGGCCAGGTCCCCGGGCGGGGCATGGGGCGACCCCAGCACCTCGCCGGTGGGCAGATGGAGCGCCAGCCGTCCCGCCGTCCCGGCGGGGACCGAGCCGACCGCGTCGTTCAGCGCGGCCGGGTCGGCGGTCACCGACAGCACCGGGACCAGCGACGCCGCCTGCCGCTCGGCCGCGTTCAGCGCCCGGTCGTGCGCCATCTGGCCGTTCAGCAGCCCCAGCGGGACGACGAACGACAGCGCCACCATCGCCGTCACCGCCGTGGCGATCCGCGCCAGTGCCGTTCTCATCCCACCCACCCTTCCGACGGGCTCCCACGCGCGCCGACCGTGTGAGAAGTGAAAGATATGCTCCTATGGCAGGAATGAGGCCCATGCGAGCTCGAATCGGTTTCACGGCGGTGTGGGCCGCCACCACCGCCGCCGGCATCGCGATCAGCTGGACGGGCGTGGGCGGCGCGGTCCGCGGGACCGCTCTGGGCTCGCCCGACCTGGCGGCGGAGGTCCCCGTCCTGGAGGGGCGGCCTCCGGCCGGCCCCTCCGCCGGTGCCTCCGCCGAGGACTCTCCGTCCGCGTTGCCGTCCCCGTCCCGTTCCGGGGCCGATGCCGCGCCCACCGCCACGCCCGAGGGCGAGCGGCCGGCGTCCCCCGAGGTGTCGCGGAAGCCCGGCGAGAAGACGCGCACCTACACGGTCAAGTCCGGAAGCGTGGTGCTGGCGCTGTCCGACGACGCGGCGCGGCTCGTGTCCGCCACGCCCGGCGACGGCTTCCGGGCCAAGGTGTGGAGGCAGTCCAAATGGCTGCGCGTCGACCTGACCGACGACGTTCACGGCTCGGCCGTGTTCGCGAAATGGAACGGCCATCCGCCGATCATCCAGGTCTACGAGTACTGAGCTGGCGCGGGGCGTCATTCCGGGGCCGTCAGCATCACTCCCACGCCGCGCACGGTGTGCAGATAGCGCGGTGCGGCGGAACGTTCCCCCATCTTGCGGCGCAGCCAGGACAGGTGGACGTCGATGGTCTGGTCGTCTCCGTACGGCTGCTGCCACACCTCGCTCAGCAGTTCGCGCCGCGTCACGACCCGTCCGGCGTTGCGCGCCAGGAACGCCAGCATGTCGAATTCCAGGCGGGACAGCCGCAGAACGGCCTCGCCCAGTTTCGCCTGCCGCCGGTCGAGGTCGATATTCAATTCTCCGACCACCAGGGACTTCTGCCGGTGCTCCGTCCGCGTCCGCCGGAGCACCGCCTCGATCCGGGCGTGAAGATGACCGGCCGAGAAAGGCTTGACCAGATAATCGTCGGCCCCCGATTCCAGCAGCCGGATGATCTCCGGTTCGCCGTCCCGGGCCGTCGCCACGATCACCGGCACGTCCGAGACCGCGCGCAGCATCTTGAGCGCCTCGCCCCCGTCGAGGTCGGGCAGCCCCAGGTCGAGGACCACGACGTCGGGTGTGTTCGCGGCCGCGTCCCGCAGCGCGTCCAGGGCCCGGCCGGCGCTGCGCACCGTGTGCCCCAAATCCCGGAGTTCCCGCAGAAACGCCTGCCGGACATGGTCGTCGTCTTCAACCAGCAACACGGTAGCCACGGTCGAACAATATCCCATTAAGTATGGACCGAAAGGCCGATCCAAAAGGTTCGCTCATGGCTCCGGCACGTCCCTCCTACACGTCCATCCGGCACGTCCGGCCGGACGGGCGAGGCTGCCATGCCCCGCCCGTCCGGCGCCGGAAACTCCGCGGAAACCGCGTGCCGGACTCAGCCGTTGAGCAGACCGAGCATCTGCCGGATCTGGTCGGTCCGGGACTCCTTGACGCGCTTGGCGAACGCTTTGGCGCCGGCGTTGCCGCCCTTGCGCAGCTCTGTCTCGGCCATTTCCACCGCGCCGTGCTGGTGCCCGACGAACAGGTTGAGGAACGCCGGTTCGAAACCCGCCCCGGTGGTCCGCTTCAGCGTCTTGATCTCCTTGGCGCCGGTGGCCGGCATGCCGCCATGGGCGGCGTGCGCGCCCGCCGGGTGATCGCTCGTGAGGGGCTTCGACCACGCGCGGAGCCAGGAGCTCATGGTCGTGACCTCTTCGGACTGCGTCGCCACGACGGCCGCGGCGAGATTGCGCACCTGGGCGCCCTGGGCTCGCTCGGCGGCCACCTGGGCCATCTCCACGCCCTGCTGGTGATGCGCGATCATCATCTGCAGGAACATCACGTCCTGCTCGTTGTAGCCGTCCGAGGCCGGCGCGTCCGAGGCGGCGCTCGCCGGCTCCGACGACGTCCCTTCCCCGCCTCCGCACGCCGTCAGCAGCAGCAGGGGGACCAGGAGCACGGCCGGCAGCAGGGCGCGGGTGCTCACAGCGCGAGCCACAGGGCCGGCGTGAACTCGGGCTCCCAGCTGCGGATCGTCGTGTGCGCCTGCCGGCACCGGTAACGGGTGCCCTTGTAGGTGACCTCGTCGCCGGCGGCGTACGTGACGCCCGCCTGCCAGGCTTCACCGTCGGCCGGGGCGCCGGTCGGCTCGGGCTGCGCCGGTGCGGGCGTGGAGGGGGTGCTCGTCGGGCCGGAGGTGGGCTCCGCCGTCGGCTCGGGGGAGGCCGAGTCCGGCGGCTGCGCTCCGGAACCGCCGCCGACGTCCAGATCGACGCAGTTGTAGAACGCCATCGGCGTGTCCCCGATGTTCCACACCGCCAGGACCTTCTGCCGGCCGGGGAAGTCGCTGAGGTCGACCTGGTGCGTCACGACCGATTCCGGGATCTGGTTGCCGTCGTCGAAGACGGCCACGCGCTCGTCGCCGACGAAGTACTCCCAGGTGCTGGTGCGGTGGCGCGCGGTGAGGGTCCAGCTGAACGTCACCGTGCCGCCGACCGACTTCGCCGGCCAGTCACGGCTCTCGTCGGACAGCACCGCGAACCGGCCGAGGCCGCCGTGGCAGTTCTTCTGCCCCTTCGGCCCCTCCACGCTCTGCGGTTCGAATTGAATGGGACCGCAGTCGGGAACGGCGCCCGCGGCGCACAGCGCCTGCCGGCTCGGCGGCGACGATATGTAGCCGTGCGCAGCGGCGGGCCCCGCGGTGAACAGTGTTCCGCCGGTGGCCGCGAGAATGGCGACTGGGTAGGCGATGGTCCTGCGCATACAGGCCGTCCTCCATTGTCCTGACGGTTCGGCCGCCGAATTCCGAGGCGGCCTCGATGGCCGTCAGGACATTAGCCACGACTGTCCTAAGACCGCCTTAACGACCAGGGAAGCACTCGTCAATCTTCGGCCCCTCCCCGGCGCGGAATCGGCCGGTCCTCCCGGTCGCCCGGTGCGGCCCTGGACGTGCGCTCCCGCGCCTGCGCGCTCGCCTCGCCCAGGACGGCCGGGCGGCGGCCGTCCCCGCCGGTCCGGCGAGTGGTGGGGGTGATCCTGGGTAGGTCGGCGGCGACCTCTGCCCCGCGGCGGCCCTGCCGGGGTGCAGTACCTCGACATCGAGATAAATTGAAGATAGCTTGACGTCGAGAGAAATCTCGTCGAAGTTGGGCCGCCCCGATTCCCGACCGAGGGCCGGGCTAAGGCAGGATCATGGGGAGATGAGCTTTCCGTCCCGGGCGACGTGCGCGCCGCGCCGGCCGCCGGGGCGGGATTCGACGAACTGAGAAGACAGCGCCGCGCGCTCATGTCCCGGACCGGACGCGCGGTGGTGACGGAGGAGGAGTCCGTGTCCGCGAACAGCTTCGGCAGCCGTGAAAAGCTGCAAGTAGGCGACAAGTCGTATGACATCTACCGGCTGGACGCCGTCGAGGGCTCGGCCCGTCTCCCGTACAGCCTGAAGGTGCTCCTGGAGAATCTGCTGCGCACCGAGGACGGCGCGAACGTCACGGCCGACCACATCCGCGCGCTCGCGGGCTGGGACTCCAAGGCCGAGCCGAGCAAGGAGATCCAGTTCACCCCGGCCCGCGTGATCATGCAGGACTTCACCGGCGTGCCGTGCGTGGTGGACCTCGCCACGATGCGCGAGGCCGTCCGCGAACTGGGCGGGGACGCGAGCAACATCAACCCCCTCGCCCCGGCCGAGATGGTCATCGACCACTCCGTCATCGTCGACTACTTCGGCACCGCGCAGGCGTTCGACCGCAACGTGGAGCGGGAGTACGAGCGAAACCGGGAGCGCTACCAGTTCCTGCGCTGGGGACAGACCGCGTTCGACGAGTTCAAGGTCGTCCCGCCCGGCACCGGCATCGTCCACCAGGTCAACATCGAGCACCTGGCGCGCGTGGTGTTCGACCGGAACGGCACCGCCTACCCCGACACCTGCGTCGGCACCGACTCGCACACCACGATGCAGAACGGCATCGGCGTCCTCGGCTGGGGCGTCGGCGGCATCGAGGCCGAGGCCGCGATGCTCGGCCAGCCGATCTCGATGCTCATCCCGCGCGTGGTCGGCTTCAAGCTGACCGGCGGGCTGCCCGCCGGGACGACGGCGACCGACCTGGTGCTGACCATCACCGAGATGCTGCGCGAGCACGGCGTCGTCGGCAAGTTCGTCGAGTTCTACGGCGAGGGCGTGCAGGCGCTGCCGCTCGCCAACCGCGCCACGATCGGCAACATGAGCCCCGAGTTCGGCTCCACCTGCGCGATCTTCCCGGTCGACGGCGAGACGCTGAAGTACCTGCGGCTGACAGGGCGCGACGAGGAGCAGATCGCGCTCGTCGAGGCGTACGCCAAGGCCCAGGGCATGTGGCTCGACCCGTCCGTCGAGCCCGAGTTCTCCGAGTACCTGGAGCTCGACCTCTCGACGGTCGTCCCGTCGCTGGCCGGCCCGAAGCGCCCGCAGGACCGCATCTCCCTGTCCAACGCGAAGACGACCTGGCGGCGGGACGTCCAGAACTACGTCGAAAGCGTCCTCGGCGCGGCGGACGAGGCGTCCAACGAGAGTTTCCCGGCCTCCGACTCGCCGGCGGTCTCCCACGCGACCGAGGGTGACAAGCCCCGGCACGTCGACCCCAACGGCTCCGGCCGCCCGCACCACCGCGTCCAGGTCACCCTCGACGACGGGACGAGCTTCGAGCTCGACCACGGGCACGTCGCCGTGGCGGCCATCACCTCCTGCACCAACACGTCCAACCCGTACGTGATGATCGGCGCGGCGCTGCTGGCCAGGAACGCCGTGGAGAAGGGCCTCACCCGCAAGCCGTGGGTCAAGACCTCCCTCGCGCCCGGATCGCAGGTCGTCACCGACTACTACGAGCGCGCCGGCCTCACCCCGTACCTCGACAAGATCGGCTTCAACCTGGTCGGCTACGGCTGCACCACCTGCATCGGCAACACCGGGCCGCTGCAGCCGGAGATCTCCAAGGCCGTCAACGACAACGACCTCGCGGTCACCGCGGTGCTGTCCGGCAACCGCAACTTCGAGGGCCGCATCAGCCCCGACGTGAAGATGAACTACCTGGCGTCGCCGCCGTTGGTCATCGCCTACGCCCTCGCCGGGACGATGGACATCGACATCCTCAACGATCCCATCGCCGAGGGCACCGACGGTCCGGTCTACCTGCGCGACATCTGGCCCGAGCCGGACGAGGTGGCCTCCATCGTCGAGTCGTCCATCGGCCAGGAGATGTTCACGCAGAGCTACGCCGACGTGTTCAAGGGCGACGAGCGCTGGACCGGTCTCGACATCCCGACCGGCGACCTGTTCGAGTGGGACCCGGACTCCACCTACGTGCGCAAGGCCCCGTACTTCGACGGCATGGGCGCCGAGCCGGAGCCGGTCACCGACGTCCACGGCGCCCGCGTCCTGGCCAAGCTCGGCGACTCGGTCACCACCGACCACATCTCCCCGGCCGGGGCGATCAAGGTCGGCACGCCCGCCGCGCAGTACCTCCAGGACAACGGCGTCGCGGTGAAGGACTTCAACTCCTACGGCTCGCGCCGCGGCAACCACGAGGTCATGATCCGCGGGACGTTCGCCAACATCCGGCTCCGCAACCAGCTCCTGGACGACGTCGAGGGCGGCTACACCCGCGACTTCACCCAGCCGGGGGCGCCGCAGTCGTTCATCTACGACGCCTCGCGGAACTACGTCGAGCAGGGCATCCCCCTCGTCGTCATCGCCGGCAAGGAGTACGGCTCCGGCTCGTCCCGCGACTGGGCCGCCAAGGGCACCGCGCTCCTCGGCGTCCGCGCCGTCATCGCCGAGTCCTACGAGCGCATCCACCGCTCGAACCTGATCGGCCTCGGCGTGCTGCCGCTCCAGTTCAAGGACGGCGACTCCGCCGAGTCCCTCGGCCTCACCGGCACCGAGACGTTCGACATCACCGGCGTCACCGCCATGAACCAGGGCGGCGTCCCCGACGAGGTCACGGTGAAGGCGGACGGCAAGGAGTTCACCGCCACCGTCCGCATCGACACTCCGGGCGAGGCGGACTACTACCGCAACGGCGGCATCCTCCAGTACGTCCTCCGGAACCTTATCCGCAAGTAACCGCGACAACGAACAGGCCGCTCCGTAAGGGGCGGCCTGTTCGCTTTCACTTCCTACTTGCGCCCTGTCGCCCTGCTGACGCACGATCTCGTTGATCCAAAATGGGTACGGAACGATTTCGAGGCGCTGAACGACTCTCCAAGGGAATGGCATATATCTGCACAGGGCGGTGGGGGCGGCGCAGCGTACGGGGCCGCCCCTCCAAAGTCAAGGGCGCCTTCGGCGTCGCTTCGCGATGGGACTTCGTCCCACCCTTGACTTCGGAGCCTCTGCGGCCCCTGGGTCCAGCTTTTCGGGGGGCAGGCTCCGCCTGCCCCCTGCCCTGGTCGCGCCGCCCCCACCGCCCAGCCACGAACGGGACAAGGGAAATTCCCCGTTCTCCGATTCTTTGATCTTGCGATTTTCCGACGTGGCTTCGTGGTGATATTATTCGAACCCGGAATTCGTTCGGAACTGTGACAGTGTGGCTACATAGTTCCACCGACTCCAGTATCATAGTTATATGGGTACGGTGGAGATCGATCTCGACGCCGCGTCCGCCATGGAATTGGTGGACGCGGCGTCGGCGATTGCCGCTAAACTCGCCGAACTCGAGGCTCCCGAATCCGCTGCGGCCTGTTTCGAACTCACCGAGAAACTCGCACGTGCCACCGACCAACACGAAAGCGCCATCGCCGGATTCGTCTCCGTGGTCGACAATTCCGGGGAAGTGCAACGGTGGGGCCTTCCGTCCACACAATCGTGGCTGCGGTCGCGCTTGGGGATGCGCGATGCTCGCGCCAAGGAACGCCTCACCCTGGCGCGGCACCGTCACCGCCTTCCCTCTGTGAGCACCAGGTGGGCCGCCGGGGATCTGTCGTACGGCTACGCCGCAACGATCGCGGGGGCCGTCACCCGGCTGGACGACGCGGACTGTGCCGCCGCCGAGAAGATCCTGCTCGACATGGTCGACCAGGACTTCTCCGCCGGGAAGGTCGCCACCTTCGGCCGCCGCATCCGCGACGTCATCGCCGAGCGCGACGGCACCGAACAGGCACCCGACGACGCCAAACGCGGCTATGAGCGCTCCTGGATCGACTCAACGCGTTCGCTGGACGGCGGCCGATACCTGAAAGGCTGGCTGAACGCCGAAGACGCCGCCCTCTGGGACGGCACCCTCGGCCCGCTGGCCAAACCCGCAGGCACCGACGACCGCCGAGACCTCTCCGAACGGACTGCGGCCGCGCTGACCGGCGTCCTCTCAGGTGGACACAAGGCCACCAAGGTCACCCTCATCATCGACCTGGACACCCTCACCGGCGGTTCCGCCCCGGCGCGCCTCACCGACGGCAGCCCCATCCCCGCCGAGCAGGCCCGCCGCGTCGCCCTCAACGCCGGAGTCTCCCCGCTGATCCTGGGACGCGGCAGCATCCCCCTCTACCTCGGCTACCGGCACCGGTTCGCCACCCCCGGCCAACGCCAGGTCCTGGAAGCCCTTTACCCGACCTGCGCCGTCCAGGGGTGCGAGGTGCCCGGTACCGGGTGCGAAATCGACCACGTCCACGGCTGGGCGCTGGGGAACAGTCCTACGAACATCGATGAGCTGGCCCTGGCCTGCGGGTGGCACAACCGACACAAGCACGCCAACCCGGCCCAGATGCACATCACCAAGGGCCAGGACGGACGCTACGTCTACCGCCTCCTACCACCAGACGAAGCCCGAACCGGCACCACGGCAGCCACACCGACGGCCGACACCCACCCTCTGCTCGAACC
>NZ_SMKH01000292.1 GCF_004348515.1 Actinomadura sp. KC345
GAGGGGCCTTGCTGATCTCGGGGAGGGGGCCGGTGTCGCCGTTGGCCAGGGCCAGGTCGCCGATGCAGACGATGCCGACCGGGCGGTGCTCGGCGTCGACGACGGGGAGGCGCCGGACGGCCTGTTCGCACATCAGCTGGGCCGCGGTGCCGGTGTCGTCTTCGGGGTGGAGGGTGGTCAGTTCGGCCGTGCAGACGTCGCCGAGAGGGGTGAGCGACGTGTCGCGGCTCTCGGCGACCGCCCGGACGACGATGTCGCGGTCGGTGACGACGCCGCACAGGCGGCCCGCGTAGGTGACCAGCACGTCACCGATTCCTCGGTCCCGCATGATGCGGGCGGCTTCGTACAGCGTCGCGTCCAGCGGCAGCGTCTGCGGAGCCGCCGTCATCACGTCGCTGACCCTTGGTGGCATCGCGCGCACATCCTTCCGAATTGCCCCGGTGGCTCGCGTCAACCCGTGTGCGCGCCTTACCCGCGGTCGGCGCGCCTATTCGGACTGTTCCGACATCGGTCGCTCTGCCTCGCGTCAGAAGGCGAAGACCGTCCCGGTCCGCGATCGCATGGCGCAATCGTTTCCGTACTCGGTGTGGAAACGTACAGGTTCTCCGCGCCAGTGCCCCTTCGCTCGCGCGGTGACGGGGGAGTGGATCGCGGTGCACATCCGCCCGTCCGGTGCGTGCGCGATCCTTCCGCCGGACCCGCTCAGCTCCGAGCAGGCCCGCACCGCCTCGGGGTGGCCGCCTCCCGGAGGCTCGCAGAGCAGCGTGACGCTCCTGGACGTGCCGCGGTCCGGATGGTCGAGGGTGAGCCGGAGGGAGGACGCCGGCTTCGACGGAGCGGCGGGCATGATAGCGACCACCGCACCCGCGATGACGGCGGCGGCGAGGTTCGGCATCGATACTCCCGAGGGTCGAGGGCGGGGCGGGCACCGACGGTCGCTCAGCGTATCCATGACATAACCGATCGTGCAGGGAAACGGCCGAACCGGCTTCCCGCCGCGTCGCCCGCAAGATCCGGTCCAGGTACGGGGTGGACGGGAGTCGATGTGCGCGGACGGTCTTCAGTGCCTCAAGCACAAGAAGGGATGAGGCGGAGCAGTCCGTCACTCTGCTGACGGGCCTTCACACAAAGGAAAACTGGATATGAAAGGCAGTCCGCCGGACCCCGGGTCCGGCAGGAACGATCAGTTCTCGTGGGAGAAGTTCGATCCGGAACTGTACGTCGAGAACAACTACGCGGTCTTGCGCGCCGACGACAGCAGGATCATCCACGACGGCTCCGAGTGGTTCAACCAGTCCGCCATGCAGCGCTTCAGCCGCGGGCAGGGACGATTCCGCCATGGAGTCGACGTGGGAGCGGGGCCGAACCTCTACCCCGCGCTGATGATGCTGGGAGTCTGCCGGAAGGTCACGCTCTTCGAGTTCTCGTCGGCCAACGTCGCGTTCTTGAAGCGGCAGGTCCGGGAGCTCGACGACTCGTGGGAGCCGTTCTGGCGCGTCATCTCGCCCTTCGTCGGGAACTACGACTTCGAGTGGGTGAAGCGCGCGATGCGTGAGCGCGTCGAGGTCGTGCAGGGGAACATCTTCGGTGACCTGCCGAAGGGCGAGTTCGACATCGGGACGATGTACTTCGTCGCCGAGTCGCTGACCGCCGTTCCCCGAGAGGTCCGGCACGTGTTCCGCAACTTCCTGAGGTCGCTGGCGCCGGAGAGCCCCTTCGCCATGGCCACCATGGAAGGTTCCGAGGGCTATTACGTCGGGGACCAATGGTTCCCCGCCGCGCCGCTGGGCGCGGGCGATGTGGATTCGATGCTGGATCTGCTCGCCGCGTGGCAGAACGTCGTGCACGTCGCGCCCGAAGGACCTTCGGTCCACCGCGACCGTGAGGGGAACCCCGTGGACGACCACGGCGGTTTCGTAGCGGTGACCGGAGTGTCCTACTGAACCCAGGTCCCGCCGGGGAGTGAATCCCGGGCGGGACCGAACCCCGGGGCCCGCACGTCGTGCGGGCCCCTCTTTCGTGCCCGCAGTCACGGGGCAACCGCGGGATCGGGTCGTCCGGAGGTTCCGGACGCCGCTACGCGGCGAGCACGTGGTCGGAGAGGGACTCGCGGAGCTGCTTGCGGCCGCGGTGGAGGCGGGACATCACCGTGCCGATGGGGGTGCCCATCATCTCGGCGATCTCCTTGTACGGGTAGCCCTCGACGTCGGCGAGGTAGACGGCGTCCCGGAAGTCCTTCGGCAGGGCGCGCAGGGCGGAGACGACCTCGGAGTCGGGGATGCGGTCGAGCGCCTCGGACTCGGCGGACCGGAAGCCGGACGAGCGCGACTCGCCCTGCGCGATCTGCCACTCCTCCAGCTCCTCGGAGCCGGCGCGCTGGGGCTCGCGCTGCTTCTTGCGGTAGGTGTTGATGAAGTTGTTGGTGAGGATGCGGTGCAGCCACGCCTTGAGGTTCGTGCCTTCCTGGAACTGGTGGAAGTTCATGTAGGCCTTGGTGAGGGTCTCCTGGACGAGGTCCTCGGCGTCGGCGGAGTTGCGGGTCATGCGGACGGCGCTGGCGTACAGCGGGTCGGCGAGCGGCAGGACGTCGCGCTCGTAGCGTCGCGTGTTCTCGGCTGTCGCGGCGCCCTCGTCGTGGCCCTGGGCGGAACCCGTGGTGCGGCCCGTGCCGCGGCGGACAGGCGTGGTGACAGCGGTCATCGTCGCTCCCCGTAGGTAGTGGCCCCGATCGAGAAAGGGCCGGTTGCTAACGCGTGTTCGGGGGCACGCGCGGACCGGGCGGACGAACCGCCCCCCGTTCAAGTGGTACGTGCCACCGTTCCCGACGGGTTCGGAGGGTCTCGGCCGCGCGTGGAGGGTGGGCCGAGGATCGTGCGCGAGTCGGCTGTGCCAGGGCGACCCCGTTCTCCGGGACGTCGCGGGCCGCGCTCGAACGGGCGCTTCTCACCCATCGGTGGTCGTTCTGCTATGTAAGACGCCTGGAAGGGGCCAAATGGTTGCCCGTCCTCGCGTGTCGTCCGTCACACTCCGCAACGGATGGCCCGACCGGTGATGACCAAGAGTATGCACAGTGTAGGCGCGTCCCCGACATGGCGGCGTGCCGTGCTCATGGGCGACCCATGAGCACGGCACGCGGCAGAGCGGTCAGCGGAGCAGGTGTCTCAGGGCCCTGGCCACCAGGGTCCGCCGGTCGGATGGGTCGGCCTGCTCCAGCCCGAAGCCGAACAGGACGGTGTCCCTGGTCGCGACCGACGAGACGGAGTCGATCAGGGCCTCGGAGCGGACGAACTCCTCACCGTTGCCGGGGCTTCCCTCCGGGGCGCCCTGGATGGACCAGGGCCCGAGGCCGGTTTCGAAGCCTTCCGCGTCGAGTTCGCCGTCGGAGGTGGTGAGCCTGGTGTCGTCGATGAACAGGCCGGTGCCGCCGGTGAAGGGGTCGCTCACGTAGGCGAAGGACACCTCCACCTGCTTGCCCGCGTAGGCGGACAGGTCGAACGCGACGGGCGCCCAGCCGTTGGAGTCGCCCGTGAAAGCGTTCCACGCACCGGACGTTCCGGTGTTCCCGCAGGGGTTGCCTCCCGTGAGGTAGTGGTTGAGGAACGGGTGCATGTCGAGGTAGTAGCCCTGCGCACACTCTTGCGGGACGGTCGTGCTCGTGCGCCCGTTCTTGTCGGGCAGCGTGGTCCAGTCGCCGGCACCGGCGGTGTGCGCTTCGACGATGACGTTGTCGAAGCCCGTTTCGGTGCTGTAGGCGACCTGGGCCTGGAGAGTCGGGGCCTGCGCGGCGGTGACGCCGGTGAGGTCGATCGTCCTGGTCAGCCGCCGGTACGCGCTGTCCTGGTGGGGGCCGGCGACGTACCACTCGCCCTCGACGGGCTCGGTGGGCGCGGCGGCGCCCGTGTAGTCGCCGATCTTCCAGCTGTCGAACTGCGGGAAGTCCTCCTTGGGCAGGGCGGTCGAGGTGACCTGGAACCCGCCCGCCTCGTTCAGCGGGTTGGTCGACGTCCCGGGGAGTCCGGCCGTGACGCCGTCGAACGGCGACCTCGTCCCGGTGAACCCGGTCGGGGCCCCGACGTGCTGCCTGGCGTACGCGCCCAGGTAGTACTGGAAGAAGTCGTCCGACAGCAGCTCGCAGTCGTCCCGGAAGCTCGTGGTGATCACGCACGGCCGCTCCGGGTGGCCCTTCAGGCCGTAGTAGATGCCGCCGCCGTTCGCCTGGCCGAGCGGGCCGTTGTATCCGGCCGTCTCGCCGGCGTGGAGGAGTTTCCCGCCCTCGTTGAGGTACGACCTGACGTTCAGGACCAGGTCCTTCGCCCGGTCGGCCACCTGGGAGTCCGGGAAGTCGCCGATGACCGATCGCACCGGTTCATCGGCCTCGTCCTGGGTGAGGCGGTTGTCGCCCAGGTACCAGACGACGGCCTTGAAGTGCTTCAGGACGCCGAGGTCATGCGGGACGCCGTCCTTGTCGATGTCCCAGATGAGCGGCTTGTGCCTGGCGGACTCGACGAGATCGGCGTATTGCCGGGCATATCGGGGCTGGTTCGTCCCGGGTGGGTAGGCCGGGTTGACGCCGGTGTAGTCCTCGTCCGCGATGACCAGGACGTCCGCCCTCTTCTGGTCGCGGACGGTGTAGGCGAACTTCTTGCTCTCGACCCGTTTCCAGCCCTTCCAGCCGGTGAACCACGCCTCGACCTTGTCGCCGGGCCGCTGCGATCTGACCGTGCCGCGGAACTCGCCGTAGTAGGTGTCGTTCTCGTCGCCGAAGCGCTCACCGCCGCGCCACTCGCGCACGGGGGCGCTGTGCACGCGGCCGCCGTTGATCCGGTAGTTCAGCCGCTTGTGGCGCAGCGACCGGCGGATCACCGAGGCGACCTCCTGCGAGCGGCCGTAGGACGTGCCGAACCCGTCGGTCTCGAAGTGGGGGGCGGTGCGTCCGACGGCGGACACGGGCTCGTCCGGGTTGTGCGCGGACTTCCCGACCGACAGCGCGAACGGCAGGTTCTTCTCGAACTCCTTCTGGATGAGCGTCTCGTCGTCGGGGAACTCGAAGCCGCTGCCGCAGTCGCCGGGCTCCCACTGGTCGTCAGGGTCGGACTCCGCCGCGGACTGGCACGTCGCCATCTCCGGCGTGATCGACAGGGCGCCGTGGACGTTGTCGGCCTGGCCGTCGGTGTCGCCGTTGGTGGTGTACAGCTGGGCGCCCAGCTGGGGCACGTAGCCGGGGACGGCGGGGTTGTCGACGTCGCCGAGCAGAGCGTCGTGGATCACGTCGTCCGGGCTGCGGGTGAGGGTCTGCCAGCCCACGCCGTGCAGCAGCAGCTCCGCCGCCGAGTGGTAGTTGATCAGGTAGGTGGGGCGGATCTTCTTGTAGAGGTCCGTCTGCACCTTGGTCTCGGGCTCGGAGCCGGGCGCCGGGCCGCGGTAGGTCTCGCTGGCGGGCTGGTCCGAGGAGCCTTCGTTGTCGTAGCCCCACTTGTAGGGGAAGTTGCGGTTCAGGTCGACGCCGTCCCCGCCGGTGATCCGGCCGTCGCCGTTGTTGTCGCGGGTGTTCTTGCGCCAGAGGCGGAACCCGTCCTCGAACGTCAGGTCGTAGCCGTCGGGGTTGATGACGGGGATGAACCACAGCTCGGTCGTGTCGACGATCTTGGTGATCTGGGCGTCGGTGCCGTATCCGCCGACGTAGTGGTGCAGCAGCCGGCGGACCATCTCCGGCGTGATCCACTCACGGGCGTGCTGCGCCGCCTGGTAGACGACGACGGGCTTCTTGTGCCGTCCCCTGTCCTTCCGTCCGTCCTTGGTGAGCTTGACGGCGGTGATCGGCTTGCCCTCGCCGCTCTTGCCGATGTCCACGGCGGTCGCGATGGAGGGATGGTCGGCGGCGACCTTGAGGAGTTCCTCGTGCAGGTTCCCGGGGCCGCTGTAGGGGCGGAAGACGCCGGTCTGGGCGGCCTTCGCGCGCTGGCGGGCGTCCTTGCCGCCGACCTTCTTCACCGTGAGGCCGAGGCCCTGCCGGTTGAGGGCGGCGGCCTGGACGGTGCTCATCACGGCCTCGACGCGGACGCTGCCCTCCCGCTCGCCCTTGGCGATTCGGATGTCCTTGTGGTCGAGACCGGAGCTGTTCAGCACCTTGACCTGGGCCGGGGTCAGCTCGGCGGTGTAGACGTCGACGGCGGCCCCGGTGGACGAGGGCCGTGGGCCGGCGTGGGCCGGTGTCGCCACCAGCGTTCCGATCAGGAGCGCGGCGGCAGCGAGGGTGGGGGTGAGTCTTCGATGCCGGAAACCGATGCGCGACATTGCGCCTCCCAGACAGGGATCACAAAGGGGGGTTGCGTGATCGTCTGCCGGGGGATGGTGGGTGTCAATGGTGCATTAGTGCCTTATGCCGCATTCGGTCACTTTGCGGTCAGGTGGCTTGGTGGGGTGGTTTCGGACGCCCCGGGTTGATAAGGGACTTCGGCCGCGAGGAACGGCACGTGCGGTCCGGACGCCGGCCCCCGGACGACTTTCGCATACCACTGACGTGATCTTGTTACAGCGGGTAACTTCCCCTTTACCAGGAGTCGCAGGGGCGTCGTGCATCCTCGCTCAGGGAGGGGGACCGAATGGTCGTCGAGGAGCTGCTGGGAGTGGCGCGGATGACCGCCATCACCCTCGGCGGGCGCGGCCGCATCAATCACTGGGACGAAATGGCGGAGGACCTGTTCGGCGCTTCACGGCTCCAGGCCGTCGGCCGTCCGCTCGCCTCGCTGCTGCGGCTCCCGCGCGAACACCGCGGCGCCTTCGAGCCGGGGATCTTCGGGCACGTCTGGTGCGGCGCCTGCATCCTGCCGCGCGCCGACACCGGCGAACTCACCGAGATCGGCTGGTGGGTCTATCCGATCGAGGCCGACCCGGTGGAGGGCGGGCCGGTCGAGGCCGACCCGGTCGAGGACGGGCCGGTCGAGGACGGGCCGGTCGGGCACGACGTCCGGGTGCTGGCGCTGGCCGCCGACCTGCGCCGGCTCCGCGAGGAGGGCCCCGGCGTCACGCTGGGCGATCTGCTCGTCGTGCCGCCCGACGCCGGCGCCAGGCGGTCCCCAGGAACCCGGCTGCTGCGGGTGGAGCCCGCGCTGACGCCGCCCGACTGGGCCGGCTCCGCCGCGTTCGCCCCCCGGTTCACCGCGCGGCTCACGCGCCTGCTGCCCGCGCTGGAACCGGCCGCGGCCGGGCGGATCGCCACGCGGGTGCGCGGCCTCGGCTGCCCGGCGGTCTCGCTCGGGCTGACCGTCCGGATGCCGATCGTCCCCCACAGCGGCGCGCGGGTCGTCCCCGCGCCCCGGGCGGTCGTCCGGGTCCCGCTCCAGGAGACGGGCTGGACGAGCCCGCCAGGCGATTCCCGTCCGGACGCATCCCCTGCCCTCGCCGGCCCCGGCGCCGGGGACGGCTGGGAGGCGATGGCCGTGCGGGAGCCGCTCGCCTACCTCGGCGAGGCCGGGCAGGAGATCGGCAGTTCGCTCGACCATCTGCAGGCCGCGCGGAAGCTGGCCGAGGTGCTGGTCCCGCGGCTCGCCGACTTCGCCGCCGTCGAACTGCTCGAACGCGTCGTCACCGACTCGGCGCCGCCCGCCGAGGACGTCGACGAGACCGCGCAGATGCGCCGCGTGGCGGTCGTCCACAACGACGAGTCGGGGCGGTGGGACGAACTCGTCCCCGAAGGGGAAGCGCTGCTGCTGTCCGCCGCGACGCCGTTCGTCCAGGCCATGAAGACCGGGCGTCCCGTGCACATCCCGCATGTCGGTCCCGAGCGCGCCGCCGAGATCGCCGCCTCGTTCGGCGACCGTGACCTGCGCCCGCTGTTCGCCGGCCGGGAGTTGCTGATCGTCCCGCTGATCGCGCGCGGCCGCGTGCTCGGCACGTTCAAGATGCTCCGCAAGCCCGGGCGCCCGGGATTCGGCGAGCTGTGCTTCGCCATGGTCGAGGAGCTGGCCCGCCGCGCCGCGCTCTGCATCGACAACGGCCGGCTGTACCGGCGCGAGGTCCAGGCCGCCGAGGAACTGCAGCACAGCATGCTGCCCGACGACCCGCCGGACGTCGCGGGCGCACGCGTCCGCTACCGCTACCGGCCCGCCGGGCAGGCGGCCAACGTCGGCGGCGACTGGTTCGACGCGATCCCGCTGCCCGGCTGCCGGCTCGGTATCGTCGTCGGGGACGTCATGGGCCACGGGCTCACCTCCGCGGCGATCATGGGGCAGATGCGCACCGCGGTCCGCACCCTCGCCGCCGAGGACATGCGGCCCTCGCGGCTCCTGCGCCAGCTCGACGGCCTCGCCCGCAGGCTCGGCAAGGACTACCTCGCGACCTGCATGTACGCGGTGTACGACCCGGTGGAGCGCCGGTGCACGCTCTCCAACGCCGGGCACGTCCCGCCCGTCCTGGTGTCGGCGTACGGCGAGAGCCGCGTCCTCTCCGTCCCGTCCGGGGTGCCCATCGGAGTCGGCGGCGAACCGTTCGAGACGGTCGAGGTGCCGGTCGAGGACGGGTCGCAGCTCGTCCTGTGCACCGACGGCCTGCTGGAACGCCGCGACCGCGACATCGACGAGGGGCTGGAGGAGCTGCGCGGCCGGCTCGCCGGGGCGACGTCCGACCTCGACGGCACCTGCGATCTGCTCCTCGACACCCTGGCCACGTCCACCCCGGCCGACGACATCGCCATCGTCGCGGTCGGGTTCGACGGCATCCCCAAGGACGACGTCGCCGCCTGGGAGCGGCTCGAACCGCTGCCGAGCACCGTCCCCCGGGTCCGGGGGGAGGTCGCCGCGCGGCTCGCCGACTGGCGCCTCGAACCACTCACCGACACCGTCGAGCTCCTCGTCAGCGAACTCGTCACCAACGCCCTCGTGCACGGCGCCGGGTCCATCGGCCTTCGCATGATCAAGGCCGCGCACGCGACCGAGGGCGGGACCCTGCTCTGCGAGGTCTACGACGACGGCGCCGACCTCCCCCGCCTCCGCCACGCCGACGCCACCGACGAATCGGGCCGCGGGCTCCAGCTCGTCAGCCACCTCGCCGCGCGCTGGGGCACCCACCGCACCGAACGGGGAAAGGTCGTCTGGTTCGAGCACGCTCTGCCCAGACGGCACCTCCCGGGCTGATGTCCGTGGTCGTGGGCCCGCATCGCGAATCTGTGAGGTAAATGTCGCGTCGGCGACAGATAGTTTCCAACGCCCCGTCCGTTCTGATCGGTGATGACGACACTCACCGAGGCTCACCGGGGGGAACGGTTTGGGGCGGAACCTGACGCTGCCGGTGCCGGAGGCGCTCTACGGCACCTACGCCGTGGCGCTCTCCGCGCCGATCGCCGACCCGGCGGCCCTGGCGCATGACGAGGTGACGCGGCGGACCCGGCCGCCCCTGCGCGACCTGGTCCTCGGCATGCTCGACAGCCCCATGCTCACCCTCGACCAGCGGCCCGCCGGCGACTTCCCCCCGTTGCCCGGCGACCTCCTCGCCGCCTACGGAGCCGACCCGTCCGACCTCGCGGCCGTCAACGGCGCCGCCCACGTGCTCGCCGTCCGCGCCGCCTACCGCCCCGGCCGCCCGCCCGCGCACGAATGGGCCGCCCGCGCGGTCGCCGGCGGCGTCGGAGTCGCGCTGGGC
>NZ_SMKH01000293.1 GCF_004348515.1 Actinomadura sp. KC345
GGCGGGGGATGGCCCGCGATCGAGCGGGCCCTGGAGGCGGGCGCGGTGTTCCTCGCCTCCGAACAGGTCGGCGGCAGCCAGGCATTGCTGGACACCGCGGTCGAGCACGCGAAGACCAGGGTCCAGTTCGGCCGGCCGATCGGCGTCTTCCAGGGCGTCAAGCACCGGCTCGCGGACATGGCCGTCCGGACCGAACTCGCGAGCGCCGCCGCCACCTGGGCGGCGTGGCAGCCGCCCGGCACCGGCTCCGCCCGCCTCGGCGCGGCGGTGGCCCGCGCGCACTGCAGCGAGTCCTACCTGGAGACGGCGCTCGACGCGATCCAGGTGCACGGCGGCATGGCGATCACGTGGGAGCACCACGCGCACCGCTACCTGCGCCGCGCGCGGGCCGACGCGTCCGTGCTCCCCGGCGCCGCGGAGCAGCGCCGGATGCTCGAAGAGCTGATCGGCGAGGAGGTCTGAGATGGCGATCGACGTCACCGGGCAGGACCTGGACGCGCTGGCCGCACGCGTCCGCGCCTGGCTGGAGGACAACCTTCCACCCCACTGGCGGAGGGCCGCGCTGGACGGCGACCGGCACGCGCTGGCCCGGATCGCGCGGGACGAGACGACCGTCCGGGCCTGGCACGCCGAGCTCGGACGCTCCGGCCTCGCCACCCCGACCTGGCCCGCCGAGCACGGCGGCCTCGGGCTGGCCGCGGACGCCGCCGCCGTCGTCGGCGACGAGCTGGCGCGGCTGAGCGCGGGCCGCCCCGAGAGCGACTTCGTCGGCGTGGCGCTCGCCGGGCCGACGATCATCGAGTGGGGGACGGCGGAGCAGCGGGACCGCTTCCTGCGGCCGCTCGCGCTCGGCGAGCACCGCTGGTGCCAGCTGTTCTCCGAGCCCGGCGCGGGCTCGGACCTGGCCTCGCTCGCCACCCGCGCGGAACGGGTCGTTCCGGGGGGTGTGGGGGGTCGTCCCCTCACAGGGAGGCCGACCGGCGACGGGAACTGGGTGGTCGACGGCCAGAAGGTCTGGAGCTCGTTCTCCGACAGCGCCGACTTCGGCCTGCTGATGGCGCGCACCGACCCCTCCCTGCCGAAGCGCCGCGGCATCACCTACTTCCTGCTCGACATGCGCTCTCCCGGCGTCGAGGTCCGGCCGCTGCGGCAGCTCAACGGGCACGCGGAGTTCGGCGAGGTGTTCCTCGACGGCGTGGTCGTCCCCGACTCGGACCGGCTCGGGCCGGAGGGCTCGGGGTGGGCGGTCGCGCTGACGACGCTCATGCAGGAGCGCAGCGGCCTGTCCGGCCGTCCGGGCGTGGGGCCCGGCCGGGCGGACCGGATCGCGAAGCGGGCGCGCCGCACCGGCGCCTGGGAGGACCCGGTGCTCCGGGACGAGGTGATGCGCGCGTTCGTCGCCGAGCGGGCGCTCCAGATGGCGACCGTCCGCGCGTTCGCCGCTCTCGGACGGGGCGAGCCCGGCGCGGAGGGATCGATCCGCAAGCTCGCGTACGCGCAGCTCGACACGTCGCTCGGCCTGCTGGAGACGAAGGCCGAGCCGGGCGGCGCCATCGCGTGGGGCGCCATCGCGGGGGACGGGGCGGCCTCGGAGAACGCGGAGCCGGACGCGGCGGCGGCGAGCGAGGCGTTCCTGTCCTCGAAGATTTACAGCATCGCCGGGGGCACCAGCGAGATCCAGCGCAACATCATCGGTGAGCGGGTGCTCGGCCTGCCCAGGGACAAGGACCCCTACGCCGACCTCCCCTTCAGCGAGCGTCCCCGTGGCTGAGCGCGAGATGCGGGAGACGGGAGCCGCGCTGCCGTCCACGGACCGGGTGCGCGTCGGGTACGCCGGTCCCGAGACGCTCCTGGTGGAGCTCAACCGGCCGGACAGGCTCAACGCCATGTCGGGGGAGCTGATCGACGACCTGCACGCGGTCTGGGCGGCGCTCGCCGGGCGGACCGACATCCGGGCGGTCGTCCTCACGGGCGCGGGGCGCGGCTTCTGCGCGGGCCTCGACCTCGTCGACTACGACGACGCGGGCCTGGCCGCCACGCCCCAGGAGCGGTTCGAGCTCCAGGAGCGGATCGCCGCGCTCGTGACGGGGATGCGCGCCCTGCCGCAGGTGGTGATCGCGGCCGTGCACGGCCCGGCGGCGGGCGGCGGGCTGGCCCTCGCGCTCGGCGCGGACGTCCGCGTGGCGGGGCCGCGGGCGGTGTTCGCCGTCTCGTTCGTCAGGATCGGCCTGTCCGGCGCGGACATCGGCGTCAGCTGGCTGCTGCCCCGGCTGGTCGGGGCGTCCCGGGCGTTCGAGCTGCTGCTCACCGGCCGGACGATCGGCGCGGAGGAGGCGGTGCGGATCGGCTTGGCCGGGAGCGTCGTGGACGACCCCCGCGGCACGGCGCTGGAGATCGCCGGCGAGGTGCTGGCCAACAGCCCGATGGGCGTCCGGATGACCAAGCAGGTGATGTGGAGCCAGCTGGAGGTCGGCAGCATGCAGGCCGGGATCGACCTGGAGAACCGCACGCAGATCATGACCAGCTTCACCCGGGACCACGGCGAGGCCGTGACGGCGTTCACCGAGCGCAGGACCCCGCGGTTCGAGGACCGCTGAGCGGACGGGAGGACGGATGACCGCCGAACGAGAGATCGAGGAGGCCGCGCGCCGCCTGGTCGAACGGCACCCGCCGGAGGCGACGCCGGTCCGGGAGTTCCTCGCCGCCCGGTTCGACGCGGGCCTGGCCTGGGTGCAGTTCCCGCCGGGCCTCGGCGGGCGCGGCGCGGAGCCCGGCCTTCAGGGGATCGCCGACGCCGTGGTGGAGGAGGCGGGTGGGCCCGACCCGTTCGCGCTCAACCCGATGGGCTACGGCATGGCCGGGCCCACGCTGATGGCCCACGCGAGCGAGGAGCTGAAGGAGCGGCTGCTGCGCCCGCTCTACGTGTGCGACGAGATCTGGTGCCAGCTGTTCAGCGAGCCCGGCGCCGGTTCCGACCTGGCCGGGCTCGCCACCCGCGCGGTGCGCGCCGATGACGGGTGGCGGGTCACCGGGCAGAAGGTGTGGACGAGCAAGGCCCACGAGGCGCGCTGGGCGCTGCTCTTGGCCCGCACCGATCCCGACGTCCCCAAGCACAAGGGGCTGACCTACTTCGTCCTCGACATGCACGACCCGGGGGTGGAGGTCAGGCCGCTGCGGCAGCTGACCGGGGACGCCGAGTTCAACGAGGTCTGGATGCGCGACGCGCGGATCGATGACGCGTGGCGGCTCGGGGAGGTCGGCGCGGGCTGGTCGGTCGCGATGACCACGCTGATGAACGAGCGCAACGCGATCGGCGGCGGGTCGATCGCCCGCGGCACCGGCTCGGTCGGGGACGCGCTGGCGCTGTGGCGGGAGCGCCCCGACCTGCACGATCCGGCGCTGCGGGACGCGCTCGTCTCGCTGTTCGCGCGGGCCGACGCGCTGCGGCTCACGGGGATGCGCCATGCCGCCGAGCGCGGCGACGGCGCGGCCGGCCCGATGGGTTCGCTGAGCAAGCTCGCCGGCGCGGAGCTGAACCAGGCCGTCTACGAGTTCTGCGTCGAGCTGCTCGGACCGGAGGGGACGCGGTTCCCCGGCTACGACGCCTCCGATCCGGCGGTCCACGACACGGTGCAGTGGAAGCTGCTGCGCGCACGCGCCAACACCATCGAGGGCGGCACCGCCGAGGTGCTGCGGAACGTGCTGGCGGAGCGGGTGCTCGGTCTGCCCGGCGACGTCCGGGTCGACAAGGACCTGCCATGGCGGGAGGTGCCCCGTGGCTGAACGGGAGTTCGTGCTTACACCGGAGATGGTCGCCCTCCGGGAAGCGGTGCGCGACCACTGCGCCCGCGCATGGGACGAACCGGCCGTTCGTGCGGTGAGCGAGGGCCAGAAGTCCGCCCTGGACGAATGGCGCGTGCTCGGCGAGCAGCTCGGCGTGCTCGGCCTCGCCGTCCCGGAACGCTGGGGCGGTGCAGGGGCGGGCCTGGTGGAGGCGGCCGTGGTCGCCGAGGAACTGGGAGCCGTCCTGGCGCCGGTGCCCTACCTGTCGGCTGTCCTCGCGGCGCGGTCGCTGCTCGGTTCCGGCGACGAGGCCGCCTGCGCCGACCTGCTCCCGGGGCTCTGCGACGGCAGCCGGGTGTTCGCGGTGGCGCGGGCCGACGCCGCCGGGCGGTGGGCCGCCGCGCCGACCGTCCGGGGAGTCCGCGACGGCGGATGGTTCCGGCTGGACGGGGCCGCCGCGGGCGTCGTGGACGGCGACGCCGCGACCGACCTGCTCGTGGTCGCCGAAGGCCCGACACTGTTCCACCTGGCCGCGGAGGCGCCGGGGCTCACCCGCAAGCTCGTCCCGACACTGGACCTCACCCGGCCGCAGGCCGACCTCCGGTTCGAGAACGTCCCCGCCCGGCTCGTCGGCGGCGAGGGCGCGGCCGAGCCGGAGCCCGCCGAGGACGCGGCCGTCGGCCTGCTCGCGGCCGAGCTGGTGGGGGTGTCGCGCACGATGTTCGACATGTCGGTCGCGTACGCGAAGGAACGGATGCAGTTCGGACGCCCGATCGGCTCGTTCCAGGCGGTCAAGCACCGGTGCGCGGACATGCTCGTCGAACTGGAGCTGGCCAGGTCCGTCGCCGCGCACGCGGCCTGGGCGCACGACCGCGCCGGGCGGCCGGACGGCGACGATCCCGCGCTGGCCGCGAGCCTCGCCCAGGTGGTGGCGGCGGACGCGGCGAAGCGGATCACCGGTGGCGCGATCCAGGTCCTCGGCGGGATCGCCATCACCTGGGAGCATCCCGCGCACCTCTACTACAAGCGTGCGGTCGCCGCCGCGGCGCTCTGGGGCGGCCGGACGCACCGCACCAGGCTCGCCGCCCTGGCGGTCGAGGGCCCCGCCGAGGGAAGGACCGTCCATGCCCGATGAGCCCGTGCTGGTCGAGGTGGACGGCGGCGTCGCCACGATCACCCTGAACCGGCCCGACGTCCGCAACGCCATCAGCACCCGGCTCCTCACCCGCCTGCGGGAGGTGATGGCCGGGATCGACGCCGATGACACGGTGGACGCCGCCGTGCTCACCGGAGCGGACCCGGCCTTCTGCGCCGGGCTCGACCTGCGGGAACTCCGCGACGAGGGCTCCGAGCTGCATACCGCCGTCTCCTCCGGGACGAGTGGCGGCGCCCCCTGGGAGCCGATCGGCAAGCCGCTGATCGCGGCGGTGAACGGCGCGGCCATCACCGGCGGCCTGGAGTTCGCGCTGAACTGCGACGTGGTCGTCGCCTCGGACCGGGCGGCCTTCGCCGACACCCACGCCCGTGTGGGCGTGCTGCCGGGCTGGGGCCTCACCGTCCTGCTCCCGCTGGCGGTGGGACGCTCCCGGGCGCGCCAGATGAGCCTGACGGGCGAGCCCGTGTCCGCCGGGGACGCGCTCACCGCCGGGCTGGTCAGCGAGGTCGTCCCGCACGAGCGGATGCTCGCGCGGGCCCAGGAGATCGGGGCGGCGATGGCCGGCCTCGACCGCCGCGCCGTCCGCACGCTGCTCGCCTCCTACCGGAGGGCCGAGGCGGAGTTCGTCTCGGGCGGGTACAAGGTGGAGGCCGAAACCGCGCGCCGCTGGAACGCGGGCGGCCTTGACAGAACGACGTTCGGCCAACTCAAATGACATAGACGTCATATTCAGATAGATCCCGGACGGGGGTCCTCCCCGAACGAGCGAACAGGAGTGCACCACATGCTCACCGGCCGGCAGTACAAGGACTCGCTCAAAGACGGGCGCCGGGTCTACTTCGAGGGACGGCTGATCGAGGACCTGGAGTCCGAGCCCGCGCTGGCGGCCCCCTTGCAGGCGATCGCCGACGGCTACGACAAGTACTACAGCGCCGAGCCCGGCGCGGTGAACCCTGTGACGCTCGCGCCGCGCAGCCAGCAGGAGCTGCGGGACCGCATCCCGGTGATCACCGAGATGGACCTCCTGCTCAACGTCACCTACCAGTCGCTGATGACCCTGCTCGTCGCGGCCGGACGGCTTGAGGACGGCGCACCCGAGTTCGTCCCGCGGATCAAGGCGTACGTGGAGGACGCCCGCCTGCGCGACATCCGCATCACCGAGTGCATCACCGACGCCAAGGGCAACCGCAGCCTCGCCCCCGCCAAGCAGGACGACCCGGACGCCTACGTCCGCGTGGTGGAGCGCCGCCAGGACGGCGTGGTGATCCGCGGCGCCAAACTGCACATCAGCGCCGCCGCGTTCGGCCACGATCTGATGGTCATGCCGACGAAGTCGATGAAGCCGGGCGAGGAGGACTACTCGATCGCCTGCGCCGTCCCCGTGAACGCGCCGGGCGTGCACATCACGAACACGACCTACCACCCGCGCGGCGGGGACATGCGCGACTACCCGGTCAGCGCGAAGGAGAGCATCCCCGACAGCATGGTCATCTTCGACGACGTGTTCGTCCCGCACGAGCGCGTCTTCCTGGACGGCCAGACCGAGCACGCCGCCGTCTTCGCCCACTCGCTCGGACTCTGGGAGCGGCTCGGCGGGGTGTCGTTCATGGTGATCCAGGCCGACGAGCTGGTGGGGCTCGCGCACCTGATCGCCGAGTCCAACGGCACGTCCCGGGTCTCGCACGTGCGCGAGAAGATCGACGAGATGATGATCCACGCGACGCTGCTGCGGGCCGGGCTGGAGGCCGCCCTGACGAACGCGCACGCGACGCCGGACGGCTTCTACTACCCCGACGACATGTACACCAACGTCACCAAGTACCAGGGCGCCGCCAACTTCAGCACCATGGTCCGGCACCTGCACGACATCGCCGGCGGCGCGGTCGTGACGGCCCCGTCCATGTCCGACTTCGACAACCCGGAGCTCAGGCCGCTGCTGGAGAAGTACATGGGCACGGGCCCGGGCGTCCCGGGCGAGTACCGGACCAAGCTGTTCCACGCCATCCGGGACACCACCGCCGACAGCTACGGCGGCTGGCACCACGTGACGAACCTCCAGTCCGGCGGCGGCCTGTTCGCGCAGCGGCTGGTGACCCGGAAGAACTACGACATCGAACGGGCCCGCGCCCTCGGGCTGAAGGCCGCCGGCCTGTCGGGCGCGTGACGGCGGATCAGTCGATCTCCCCGGCGGCGCGGCGCAACCGCTGCACCAGCTCGAAGACCTCCTCGGCGGCGTCGTCGCCGATCCCGAGGTCGAACCGCGCGCCGAGCTCCCGGCTGGCCGGCAGCACCAGCTTCCGGCCGGCCGGGGTGATCTCCGCCAGCGTGGTGCGCCGGTCGGTGGGGTGCGGCACCCGCCGCACCAGCCCGTCGCGTTCGAGCCGGTCGACCAGGTTGGTGACCGCCGCCTGGTGGATCAGCAGCCGGTCCCGCATGCGGCCGAGCGGCATCGCTCCCGTGCGGGTCCACGACAACAGCAGCAGGAGTTCGAACCGGGCGAACGTGAGCCCGTAGGGACGCAGGATCCGGTCGATCCGGTCGGTCGCCAGCCCGGCCGCCCTGATCAGCGCCGACGCCGCCTCGAAGGCGGCCCGGTCCTCCCCGTCCACCAGCGCCCGCGGACCGCCCGCGGGGCTCGCCGGTGCGGAGGAGGAGGTCATCAGT
Organism: Actinomadura sp. KC345; assembly: GCF_004348515.1. Taxonomy (GTDB): domain Bacteria; phylum Actinomycetota; class Actinomycetes; order Streptosporangiales; family Streptosporangiaceae; genus Spirillospora. Next base: position 7,604 of record NZ_SMKH01000293.1, read on the forward strand.
GGATGCTATAGGAGGGCGAGGATGTCCGAGGTAGTGGTGACAGGCATGGGAGTGGTCTCCTCTCTGGGCCATGACGTCCCGCGATTCTGGGCGGGTCTCCGCGACGGCGAGGTAGCGATCCACGAGGCGCCCTGGGCCGACGCGGACCATTTCGCCTGGTGGTCGTCCGTCCGGGACTTCAAGCCGGACGACTGGGTGAGCCCTGCCGTAGCGTCCGGCAGCGACCTGTTCACCCTGTTCGCACTAGCGGCGTCCGAGCAGGCGCTGACGGAGGCGGGCCTGGCCGAACCCGACCCGCGCCGGACCGGCGTCGTCCTCGGCACAAGCATGGGCGGCACCCGTGCCCTGCTCAAGGCCCAGCACGCTCTGGAGACCGGTGGCCCGGACGCGGTGGACCGCAAGACGATGATCCAGATCTGGCCGAACATGGCGGCCGCGCAGATCGCCATGAGGCACAAGCTGCACGGCCCGTCCCTCACGTTCTGCACGGCATGCGCCTCGTCCGTCGACGCCATCGGCTCGGCCGCCGACCTGATCCGCTCCGGCCGCGCGGACGTGGTGATCGCCGGAGGCGCCGAGGGCGGCTTCGGCCTGCCGGACGGCCGCCGCGACGGCGACTTCGTTCCGGCGGTTTTCCACAGCCAGGCGTCCTACGGCGTAACGACCGGCGGCGCCGCGCGCCTCCGCGCGAGCATCCCGTTCGACGTGGACCGCACGGGCATCGTCGTCGGCGAGGGCAGCGCCATGGTGGTCCTGGAGAGCAGGGCCCACGCCGAGCGACGCGGCGCGACCGTCCTGGGCTCGGTGCTCGGCTACGCCTCGCTAGCCGACGCGTACCACCCCTCGTCCCCCGAACCGGACGGAATGTGGGAAGCCGAAACGATGGAGCAGGCCCTGGCGTCGGCCGGGCTCACACCCGCCGACGTGGACGCGGTCCTAGCCCACGGCACGTCCACACCAAAGGGCGACACCGCCGAGATCCGCGCGATCAACCGCGTCTACCGGGACCGCCCGGTGAAGGTGACCTCGATCAAGGGCAACCTGGGCCACACCGCAGGCGCCGCAGGCGCGATGAGCGCAGTAGCAGCCCTGAACGCCCTACGCGAAGGCGTCCTCCCCCACACCGCAGGCACGACAAAAGTGGACCCCGAAGCCGACTTCGAGATAGTCACCGACCACACCACCGAAATCACCTCGGGCCACATCCAGGTCAACGCCTTCGGCTTCGGCGGCCAAAACGCCTCCCTAATCCTCGCCGCCACCTAACGCGCAGGGCTGCGCGGGACAGCAGGAGACGGGCCCGTGCGAGTCTTGTTGCGGTGCGTCAGAAGCCGCGGGTTGGTAGGACGCCTTCGAGTGGTTCGGGAATGGGCAGGTCGTCGCCGAGGACCGCCGAGGCACTGTGCGCGTAGTCGTCGCCGCGCGGCTCGGAGAAGATGGTGGCCTTGCCGTCCAGCCGGTCGATCAGCAGGTACAGCGGGATGTCGGCGGCGGCGTAGCCCCGGCGCTTGGGCCCGCGGTCGCGTTCGGCGCCCTTGCGATCGCGCGGGCGGCCAGAGGTCACCTCCAGGACCATCGCCACGCCGTCGGGCTTGCTGTGCCATTCCCGTCCAGCGAAAGCGCCCTTGGGGGCGGCGATCCCGTCTGGGACGTACTCACCCTCCGGGCTGATCAGTGTCAGGTTGCGGTGCAGTCGCAGACCATGGACATCACGTACCCAGTCATCAACGGCCACGACGACGGTCTCGTGCTGTCCGTCGGGGGTCGGTGACACGATGATTTCTCCATCTACCAGCTCGGCACGGAAGCCCGGCATCACATCGAGTGCAGCGAACGCCTCGCGCAGGTCGTCACGGACGGGCGACGGCTCTTCCGGCATCGCCGTCATGGCAAATCTCCTCGTAGTGTCAGCGGTGGTGCGCCGTGCTCCACAACGCTAGCAACTCATGTTCGGGCACGCCCGCCTGGCTGGGATTGCCTCTTGGGTTGGTGGACGGGCGTGGGAGGTGGGG
>NZ_SMKH01000294.1 GCF_004348515.1 Actinomadura sp. KC345
AGCCCCCTCCCGCTGACCGTCAGTCCTCGGTGGCGGCGCGCAGGGCGCCGACCACCGCCGTCAGCTGGGTGATCAGACCGGCCACGCTGGTCTGGTCGGTGCCGTTGACCGTGACCGTGCGCAGCTCGTCCGGCTTGGGCAGCTTCGCCATGATCTCCGGAAGCGACGCGATCAGCCGCGCCTGCACCGCCGCGGGCGTCCGGTCGTTCTCGATCGCCGCGCGGGCGCCCTCCCGCTCCAGGTCGAGCAGCGCCTGCTCGTGCCGGGACCGCGCGCGGGACTCGGCCAGCGCCTGCTCGCCCTCCGCGCGGAGCCGGGCCAGCTCGTGGTCGCGCTCGATGCGCAGCCGCCCGGTCTCGGCCTCCTCCTCGTGCCGCTCGCGCTCCATGCGCAGGTTGTGCCGCGTCGTCGCGGTCTCCAGCTCGGCGACCTCGCGGGCGTCGTCGTGCTCCCGCTTGGTGCGGCGCAGCTTCTCGGCCGCCTCGGTGTCGAACAGCTGCGACTCGTTGCGGGCGCGCAGCTCGGCCAGCTCCCGCTCGTGCTCCAGCCGCTGCGTCTCCTTGATCCGCTCGGTGGACATCTCGCGCTGCGCCACGGCCTCCTCGGCCTCCAGCTCCGCCAGCCGGGCGATCTGCCCCTGCTCGGACCGGTACGGCTTCTGCAGGTTCTCCCAGAGCCGGGACGAGCTGACCACGGCCTCCTTGATCTGCACGGTGACGATCCGCAGCCCGAGCCCCTCGTCGGCCTGGCCCTCCTCGTTCTGGCCCTCGGCCACCGCGCGCAGCCGGGCCGTCAGCTCCTCGATGATGGGCTGCTTGTCGCTGAGGATGTCCCGCACGCCCATCGTGGAGACCTTGTCCTTGATCGCGGCCTCCGCCTGCTCCCGGAGCTGGAGGTTGACCAGCCGCATCGGGTCGTCGGCGTCCCCGAAGTCGAGCTTGCGGTACGCGGTGCCGAAGTCCTGGATGATCCACTGGACGTAGCCCTGGACGAGGACGCCCTGCAGTTCCCGGCAGATGCAGTACGCGTTGATCAGGATCGTCTGCGTCGCGCCCGGCACGACGAGGAACGAGTCGGTGGACGGGTTGAACCGGAACGACACCCCGAGCCCGACGTGCAGCGGCTCGGCCCGCCCGCGCCGCGTGTGCACGACGAACGCGTTCGGCGGGACGAGGACGTTCTTCCACCGCCAGAACCCGCTGATGCGCACGTCCACCGGCCCGGGGGCGGGACGGTCCCCGGTGGGCGCGACGCCGAGGGCGCGGTTGCGTTTGGCGAGGGGGGCGGCCTGCGGAACCGGGACTCCTCCCGGGGCGGCCATGGGGGCCGGTGCCGCGGGGACGCGTCTCGCCCTCAGGTCGTCCTCCAGCACCGCCTGCTCGGCGACGACCTTCTCCAGATACGTGTTGCCCTTCTCCGGCGCACTCATCCCGCTCCTCGAACGCGAAATAGGAATGGCCGTACCTTATTGCTCTTTGAACCGACTGATCAGCCATATGCGTACGTCTCTTCGTGGCGACACAGGAGCGGCAGGCTTCCCCGACCGACAGGCCGATGCTCGTGATCGGCGCCGCGGCCACAGGGCTGGTCGCCCTCGCGCTGGTGGTGCGGCTGGGCGGGGCGTTCAGCGAGACCGCGGCGCCAGGACTGTCGGAGTCCGGGGCGCTCACCAAGGTCGGCCTGTCGGTGGCCGCGCTCGCCGGGAACGCCGCCGCGGTCCTCACGGTCGGCTGGCTGCTGGTCGCGGCCGTGTTCGCCCGCCCGCCGGCGCCGGCCGGCCTGCGCTGCCTGCGCGCCGCGTCCCTGACGGCCCTGGCGTGGGCGCTGAGCACGCTGTCGCTGATCGTGTTCACCGCCCTGGACCTGTTCGGCACCGGCATCGGCGGCCTCACCGGGAACATGATGCGGACGCTGCTGATCGAGCTGCCGCAGGGGCGGGCGATGCTGATGACCCTCGCCGTCGCGATCGCACTGGCGGTCGCGGCGAGCCTCCCTCGCGCCGGGGGTGGCACCGGATACCTGCTGGCGGCCGCGCTCGCCGCCCTGCTCCCGCCGCTGTTCACCGGCCACGCGGCGAGCGCCTCGTACCACGCGCTTGCCGTCTACACGCTGGTCGCCCACGTCCTCGGCGTCGCGCTGTGGGTCGGCGGCCTCGTCGCGCTGGTCACCGTCGGGCCCGCGCTCCGCGCGGAGCTGCCGCGGATCGTCGGGCGCTACAGCACGCTCGCGCTGGTGTCGTTCACCGTCGTCGGGGTGAGCGGCGGGGTCAACGCCTGGGTGCGGCTCGGCGGCTTCGACCTCGGGTCGCGGTACGCGATGGTCGTCGTGGCGAAGATCGCGGCTCTCGGCGTCCTCGGCGTCCTGGGCTGGTGGCACCGGCGCTCCACAATCCCGGCCCTGCGGGACGGGACGGGCGCGCGGCCCTTCCTGAGGCTGGGCGCCGCCGAGGTCCTCGTCATGGCGGCGACGATGGCCGTCGCCACCGGGCTCTCCCGCACGCCCCCGCCCGAGAACGCGCCGGACACCCTCGACCTCGCCGAGCTGCGTCTCGGCTTCCCGATGCCGGGCCCGCCCGGCATCGGCCCCTACCTGCTGGACGCGTGGGTCGACCCGCTGTTCCTCGTCCTGATCGCGGCCGGAGCCGTCCTGTACGGGGCGGGCGTCCGGCGCGTCCGGGACTGGCCGTGGCAGCGCGGAGCCGCCTGGGGCGCCGGGCTGCTCGTCGCGCTGCTCGCGACCGCCGGCGGGATCTCCAAGTACAGCATGGTGCTGTTCAGCGCCCACGCCCTCCAGCACGTCCTCATCGGGGTGCTGGCACCGCTGCTGCTCCTGTACGGCGCCCCGGTGCGGCTGGCGCTCCGGGCCATGCGGGGCGAGAGCGCGCCGCTGCTGGCCGCCGCGGCCGGCTGCCGCGGGATCAGGCTGCTGGCGCACCCGGTCGTCGCGTCCGCGCTGCTCCTGCTCAGCCTCTACGCGTTCTACGTCTCGCCGCTGTTCCCCGCGTCCCTCGGCAACCACGCGCTGCACTCGCTCGCCATGCTCTGCTTCCTGGTCATCGGGCTGGCGTACTTCCACGGGACGGCCGGGACGCTGGTCCCGCTCGCCGTCCTGCCGCTGCACGTGATCGCCGGGATCGCCCTGACGCGGGAGGGCGCCGTCCTCGGCAGCTGGTTCGAGGAGTTCGACCGCGGCTGGGGCGCGCCTCCGCTGGACGACCAGCGCCTCGGCGCGCTGCTGCTGTGGACGGCCACCGTCGCCGTCACGGCCGCCGCGGCGGGGGCGCAGGAGCTCTACTGGCGGGGCCGGCGGTCCACCACCCGGCTGAGCGCCTCCACGACCGTCGGGTCGTACTCGGCGGCGGAGTCGAGCCTCAGCCTCTCCAGCACGGCCGCGCCGCGGTCCCGGTCCGGGGACTCGCCGACGAGGTCGTCGTAGGCGTTGGCGACCTTGATGATGCGGCCCGCGAGCGGCGGCGGGATGGGCCTGGCGTCGTCGCCGGCGCCGCCGGGCGCGGGCTCGCGTCCCGTCCGGTAGGGGTGCGACGAGAGCTGCACGATGTGCGCCACCCGGTCCAGGACGCCCGTCTGCTTGATCACCTCGGCGCCGAGCTCGGCGATGCGGCGCTGCTCTGCCGGGGACGCCAGCACGGTCGCACCCCCCGGGATCGGGTCTCCGAGCGACAGCTGCCCGATGTCGTGCATGAGCGCCGCGTACTCCAGTTCGAGGAGCTCCTCCTCGGACATGCCGAGCTCGCGTCCCATCTCCACCGCGAGCCGCGACACCCGCCGCGAATGCCCGGTCTCCACGTAGCCGCCGACCTCGGTGACCCGTGACAGCGCCCGGACGGTCTGCAGGTACGTCGCGCGGATCCCGGCGTAGCGGCGGAACGCGAACTGCGTCACCAGGATCGGCACCGTGAAGATCAGCAGCGCGGCCTCGCCCATCGCCGTGGTCGCGACCGCGATCAGCATGGCGGTCGCGCTGGTGGCCGCGCACAGGGCCATCTTGGCCTCGATCTCGTCCCGCAGCGCGATCCCGAACCGCGCCCGGACCGCCTCCGCCCGGATCATCGCGGCGATCAGCACGTCGGTGAAGCAGGACGCGATCACGACGACGCTCATCACCGCCAGCAGCAGCTGCCACACCAGGCCGAGCGACAGCACCGGCCGGAAGCACAGCGCGATGATCGCGACGGTGAACAGCCGCCGGGCCATCGCGTCCGGGCGCATGGACCGGCCGACCGCGAGGTGCGGCAGCGAGCCGACCAGCATGCCGGCCGCGGTGACGGCGACGACCTGCAGCGCCGAGTGCTCGGCGGCGACGACGCCGAGCGGCGCGTCCGGCGGGGCGCCCTCGGGGCCGACGCCGACCAGCAGCGCGTAGCCGATCGCGCCGGCGCTGGCGATGGGCGCGACCTCCCGGTTGCCCGGCATCACCATCCGGAACAGCTCGCCCAGTGCGATCAGCACACCGAAGATGATCGCGACGTTGGGCTGGCTCAGGCCCACCGCCGCGACCTGCGCGATCGCGACGACGGCGAACAGCCCGGCGGTGGCGATCAGCAGCAGCTGCCCGGCGTCGATGGTCTGCCATGCGGCCCGTTCCCGGGCACGGCCCTGACTGCTCATGGACGTCCGGTCACCGCCGAGCCTCGTCGCCGCCGGCGACCCGCAGGGGCGTGCTCGGGTCGTCGTGGTCCTGCTGGGTGGTCTCCACGACGTCGTCGTCGGGCAGGACGACCGGCCCGGGAGGCACCCAGGGATCGCGTTCCAGCGCTCGCAGGAACGCCTCGACGATGGCCGGGTCGAAATGTTCGCCCATGCAGCGGCGCAGCTCGGTCACGGCCTCGTCGACGCTGCGGGCGGCCCGGTAGGAGCGGGTGGAGGTCATCGAGTCGAACGCGTCCGCGACGGCGATCACCCGGGCGAACTCGGGGATCTCGTCGCCGGCCAGGCCCATCGGGTAGCCGCGGCCGTTCATCTTCTCGTGGTGGTGCATGATGCCGGCGAGCGCCTCGTCCAGGAACCCGATCTCGCGGACGATCTCCAGCCCGCGCATGGGGTGGAGCTGGATCGCGGCGAACTCCTCCTCGGTCATCGGCCCGTTCTTCTGCAGGACCTTGGTGGGCACGCCGAGCTTGCCGACGTCGTGCAGCATCCCGGCGTAGCGGATCGCCTCGACCCGGTCGGGCCGCATCCCGATCTCCTGGGCGATCATCACCGAGCCGCGGGACACCCGCTCGGAATGGCCCCGGGTGTAGAAGTCCTTGGTCTCGACCGCCTGGCAGAGCGCGGCCAGGGTCGCGGCGTGCGCCTGCTGCTGCACGTATGCCTGGTCCATCGCCCAGCGGGCGATGAACAGCGGCATCAGGACCAGGACGGCGGCGAACGGCCCGACCCGCGGCCACAACCCGGCGATCAGCAGGCCGACCATGCCGTAGCCGAGGCAGCCGACGGCGAGCTGGCCGCTCTCGTGCAGCAGCTCGCGCGGCGCGGCCTGCCGGCTGAGCAGCAGGACCCCGCCCATCAGCGCCAGGTTGACCAGGACGAAGGTGACGAGCGCGCCGAGGAACGGCCCGATGACGTTCTCCACCCAGCGGGCCTGCTCGGGGTGGAAGCGGTCACCGCCGAGGAGTTCGAAGACCGTCCCGGCGATGAAGCCGCTGAGCGCGAGCTGCGCGCCGTTGAAGATCCGCTTGACCGGGGCGAAGAACCGCTGGCCGTTGATCACGGCGCAGAAGCCGAGCAGCGCCGCGCCGACCGGTCCGAGCAGCACCACCGAGGCCAGGCTCGCGGCGAAGCTCAGCGACACCCTGGCGCGGGCGACGTTCAGCCGCGCGGGCGCCGAGTCGCAGATCAGGAACAGCAGGGCCAAGACGGCCAGCGTGCTCCAGTCGATCTCCGCGAAGGACGACGCCGCGATGAGGCCGACCGCGAGTGCGACCACCCCGCAGACGTACACCCAGGCAGCGAGAGGTAGTCCACGCATTGCCACCCCCTCGGGGAGTGAACGGCCCCCCTCCGCCCGGCCCGCCGGGGCACGGCCGGCGCGAGTACGGGCGGAGAGGAAGGGCGTTCAGTGACTAATGGCGGGCCGCCGCCGGGCATGCGCGTGCCTTCCGGCACCTACGCCCACGACACGCCCTTGGGCATCACCAGCGACGGTGCCGTGGCACTCCTGCGCAGGCCGTGTCCCGCGGGCATCACGCGCTTCGGCATGACTCCTTGCCTCCCCCTCGCGAACCGGGCCGCCCGGCCTCGCGGCCGACCCGGACCGGACCGGTCCAAAGCTTCCGGACGAGCACGTACCCCGAATTCACGGGTGCGCACGTGTCTCCGTCGCTGATTTCGGCCCAAGCCTAACGTGAACTGCCCAGGTCACACAGGCATGCGGGGAAACGAAAGCGAGGTGTGAAGCAACCGTCACCTTAAGTGATCAATTTCGCCAGGCTAATACACTCAACGTAATTGCACAATCCCGCTGCACGCCACGAATGCACGTGCATCCGCAGCAGATCCGAATAACCCTCAGGAATTGGCCCCAAAAACGGCCAACCACCGGTTATCTCTCATGCCAGGGCGTTCCGTTCCCTCGCCCAGGCGACCGTCTCGGCGAGCCCCTCGCGCAGACCCACCTCCGGCTCCCAGCCGAGCGCCTCGCGCGTCGCCCGCGGGTCGACGGACATGGCGGGCAGGTCTCCGAGCCGCGGCGGGGCGAAGTCGGGATCGTCCGGCGCCTGCGCCGCCTCGGCCACCAGCGCGTGCAGATCCCGGTCGGTCGTCTGGATCCCGGTGCCGACGTTGAGGCGCCGCCCTCCGCCCCGCTCCCCCGCGGCGCGGGCGAACGCGTCCACCACGTCCAGCACGTAGACGTAGTCGCGGGTCTGGGAGCCGTCGCCGTAGACCTTCGTGGGGCCGCCCGCCAGCAGCGCGTCCGTGAAGATCGAGATGACGCCGGCCTCACCCTCGGGGGTCTGCCTCGGGCCGTACACGTTCGCCAGCGTCAGCGTCGTGAAGTCGATGCCGTGAAGGGCCTTGTACATCCCCGCGTAGACCTCGCCGGAGACCTTCGACGCCGCGTACGGCGACGCGGGGCGCAGCTCGGCGTCCGGCGGGACGGGCAGCACGTCCGGCAGCCCGTACACCGCGCAGCTCGACGTGAACACCACCTTGCGGGCGCCCGCCGCCCGCGCCGCCTCCAGCACGTTCGCCGTCCCCAGCACGTTCGCCCGCGCGTCGCCCAGCGGGTCGGCCACGCTGGCGCGCACGCTCACCTGCGCGGCGAGATGGCAGATCACCTCGGGGCGCCGCGCCGCCGCCTTCCCGGCCAGTGACGGGTCGCCGACGTCCATCTCCCACAGCTCCACCCCGGGACGGACGTTGGCGCCGGACGACAGGTCGTCCACGCCGATGACCTCGTGGCCGTCGGCGACGAGGCGGTCGGCCAGGTGGGATCCGATGAAACCGGCCGCGCCGGTGACGAGTGCGAGCACCCGCAGCACGATACCGGCGTGCCGCCGGCACCGGGGATCGGGACCGCGGCCGGTCAGGGCCGCGGCACGATCACGTCGCGATCAGGCGCTCTCGGTCTTCTCCGCGTCGCCGGCGGCCCTGATGTCGCCGCAGATCTCCTCGATGCGGCCGAGCACCTTGGCGCGCAGGTCGGTGGGGGCGTGCTCGGAGCCGCACGACTTGTTCACCAGCTTCTTGACGGACTCCTCCAGCCCGTACTCGCGCAGGCACGGCCCGCACTCGTCGAGGTGCTGCCGCACCTCGCCGCACCCGCCCTGGTCGAGCTCGCCGTCGAGATAGGTGTAGACGCGCGCCAGCACCTCGTCACAGGGGGTCTCATGGTGGTCGCCACAGCTCATGGCTCACTCACCCTCCTTGCGCACGGCGCCACGGCATGGCGCGGCGCCCGGCATCTCGCTCCGTTGTACGCGGCAGGTGCGTTTCCCGCTCACTTGGACCCTCCGCTCGTCCTCGTGAGGCCGCGGTCCGCGGCGTAGTCCTCCAGCATGCCGCGCAGCTGGCGCCGGCCCCGGTGCAGGCGGGACATCACCGTGCCGATGGGCGTGCCCATGATGTCGGCGATCTCCTTGTACGCGAAGCCTTCGACGTCGGCGAGGTAGACGGCGATGCGGAACTCCTCCGGAAGATCCTGCAGCGCCCGCTTCACATCGCTGTCGGGCAGGTGCTCCAGCGCCTCCTGCTCGGCGGACTTCAGGCCGCTGGAGGTGTGCGACTCGGCACGCGCGATCTGCCAGTCCTCGATGTCCTCGGTGGCGGCCTGCTGCGGCTGGCGCTGCTTTTTGCGGTAGGAATTGATGAACGTGTTGGTCAGGATCCGGTAGAGCCACGCCTTGAGGTTGGTGCCTTCCTTGAACTGGTGGAAGGACGCGAACGCCTTGGCGAAGGTCTCCTGGACGAGGTCCTCGGCGTCCGCCGGGTTGCGCGTCATGCGCAGCGCGGCAGAATACAGCTGATCCAAGAACGGGAGCACGTCGCGCTGGAACCGCTCCTGGCGCTGCTCCACGGTCTCCGTGGTGCCCTGTACCTGACCCACCCCCTCGGCTGTGGCGTCGTCGGCCGCGATCCGGCCGGCGGCATCGTACCCCACAGACGATATCGGCCCGCGCGGCCTGCCGACGCGCGCGGGGGCCCGCGCGTCGCCGCGCGGCGCCGTGGTCCCGGCGCTCCGCCGCAGGTCGGCAACGGCTGTGGTCATCGGTGTGCACCTCCGCGAATTGGGTTGTGAGACGGTGCAACACCGAAGCGGCCTTGCCGATTCCCCATGGGGAGCGGCCCGGCGATCACGGGTGCCCCGGCACCTGGACTGCACGGAGGGTGACGCCTCCCGCAACGGGGAAGAAGTGACATACACGGCGAGAACAGGAGCAAACGTGCATCCGGTGCTGTCGGCGCAATCGTCCGAACCCACCATCGCCAGCCTGCGCGACATCTCCGGGGACGGGGCGGGTGACGCCCTCGCGCGCTACTGGACGTTCTACTGGGCGGTCGCCGCCGCCCAGCTGACCCGGTGGCTGCCGCGCAGACCGTCACGCGTGCTCGACCTCTCGGGCGGGACCTCCGCCGCGCAGGCCGCCGAGGCCCGCCACACCGTCCTGGAGATCCGCGACCCGGCCAGACCCGAGGGCCCCGCGGCCCCCCGCGGCGCGCCGCCCGCGAAGGGCACCACGATCCCGCTGGTCGGCGACACCGGCACCCTCGCCTACCTCGCCGGCGGCTCCATGGACGCCGTGATCGCCGAGAACCGGGTCCTGTCCCGGCATCTGGCCACCGAGACCACGGTCGCCGAGATCGCCCGCGTCCTGCGCCCCGGCGGCCGCGTCCTGCTCTGCGTCGACTCCCTGACCCTCGGGATGGCGCTGCTGGCCGAGCGGAACTACTGGGCCCACCTGTCCGACGTCCCGAGCGCCGAGGTCGTGCTCGTCCCCTGGCCGGACGGGACGATCACCCGCTCGTTCTCGGCCCACCAGCTCCGCGAGCTGCTCGCCGACGCGGGCCTCGAGGTCGAGTGGATCAGGCCCCGCACGGTCCTGTCCCCCTCGACCGTCGAACACGTCCTGGCCGACTCCCCCCGCAC
>NZ_SMKH01000295.1 GCF_004348515.1 Actinomadura sp. KC345
GCCCGGGGACGTCCTGCGCTGGGCCGGCTGCCTGCGGGCCTGGCGGTTCGCCGGTGGGCGCCGGGGGCCTCCGCGGCGGCGGGGTTCGTCTGGGTCCACGAGCGCGCAGACTACTGGGCGGCGGCCGGTGACACGCCCGCGTGCGGCCGGATCACTGCCCGGCCCCCGTGCCGGAGGCCAGGTCGAGGCGCCCGTAAAGGAAGTCGGCGGCGCCCTCGATGACCAGGCTCACATCGATCAGCTCGTTGAGCGTGGTGGACTTGTCGCCGCCGGCCCGCTCCACCCACGTGATCACGGCGTAGTGGCCGTAGGTCTTGGCGTAGGCGGCGCTGAACCCCGACCCGAACGCGGGCACATCCGGCACCTTCAGGGGCGTCACCCAGCCCGCGCCGGTCTCGCGCTGGAGGTCGCGCAGGATCTGCTGGACGCCCTGCATGTCCTTCATGTTGATCACGAAGAACTGGCCGACGTGCTTCTTGTCGTGGCTCACGTACGCGGAGCGCACGATCTGGCTGCAGCCGAACTTGGCGAGGTCGCCCTGCAGGCGGGCGCCCCACGTCGCGGACTTGCAGTCCCCGGTCACCTCGGACTCGGCCAGCGTGAAGGAGTAGGCGCCGCCCTTCAGCTCCTTGGCGGACGCCGCCTCGCCCTCGGTGATCGCGCGGCCGTCGGCGGACCTGTCGGCGATCTCGGCGAAGCCCTCGCCGTTGAAATCGGGCGTGTACGCGGTCGGCACCGCCTTGTTCACGGCGGGCGCGTCCTCCCCGCCGGTGAACACGAGCACGGCCACGACCGCGACGATCACCGCGACGAGCGCGGCGGACGCCCCGTACAGCAGCTTCGGATTGGGGAGCTTGCGGCCGGGCTTGTCAGCCGGCCAGAAGTCCCGCTTGCGGCCCTCTTCCGCAGCCTGGGAGGAGCCTGTGTCACTAGCCTCGATCACGCCCCGGAGCTTAGCGGTCCGGGCGACCACGGCGTGGCCGAAAGGGCGTTTTATCCATATTGCTTGGGGCCGCGGCCGTGCGGCCGGCTCAGAGGCCGTTGGTCCCGATCAGCGAGCCGACCCCGTAGGTGAGCGCCGCGGCCGCGGCACCGAACAGCAGCTGCCGCGTCCCGCCGAACCACCAGGGCCGGGTGGTGATCCGCGACACCAGCGCCCCGGCGCCGAACAGCCCCAGCCCCGCCACGATCGCCGCGGGCAGGAGCGAGGTCGCGCCCAGCAGGTACGGCAGCACCGGCAGTATCGCGCCCACCGCGAACGACAGGAACGACGAGCCCGCCGCGAGCACCGGGGAGGGCAGGTCGCCGGGCGTCACGCCGAGCTCCTCGCGGGTGTGCACTTCGAGCGCCTCGTCCGGGTCCCGGGACAACTGCCGCGCGACCTCCGCGGCGGTCGCGGGGTCGACGCCGCGCGCCTCGAAGGTCGCCGCCAGCTCCCGCTCCTCGGCCACCGGATGCCGGGCCAGCTCCAGCCGCTCCACCTCGATCTCCGCCTCGGCCAGCTCCGACTGGGAGGCCACCGAGATGTACTCCCCCGCGGCCATCGAGAACGCTCCCGCGGCCAGGCCCGCCAGGCCCGCGAGCAGGATGACCCTCTGGTCCGCCCGGCCGCCGGCCACGCCCGCGATCAGCGCGAAGTTGGAGACGAGGCCGTCCATCGCGCCGAACACCGCCGGCCGCAGCCAGCCGCCGGTGACGTCGCGGTGCCGGTGATGGTGCTCCGGCGGCGCGCCGGACTTCCCGCTGGTCATCTCACCTGCACCGGAGACCTCTCGCCGACCGCTACTTCCCGTCCTTGACGCGCTTCTCCTCGTCTACCCGCTCGGACTCGCCGCCACCATCCCCGGTGTCGGAGTCCGTGGCGGTGACGGTCTCGCTGTCGCTGGCGGTGTCGGTCTCGCTGTCGCCGGCGGTGTCGGTGTCGGTGTCGGCTTCTGTTTCGGCGTCGCCGCCGTCGGCGGGTCCGGCCTCGTCGTCCTTCTCCTCGGACGCCGCCTCCGCCTTCTCGGCCGGGTCGTCGCCGGCCTTCTCGATCTCGACCTTGTCGACCTTGTCGACCTTGGTCTCGGCGCCGGACTCGGGTTCCGGGTCGTCCTTCGCCTCGTCCTTCTCCGGCGACTCCTCGCGGGTGTCCGCCTCGTCCTTCGGCTCGGGCTTGTCCTCGCCCGGGCCGGCCGTGCCGGACGGGTCCTCCGCGGCGGTGGCGCCGACCTCCTCCGGGCCTGTGCGGCCGCGCATCGCGTACATGTAGGCGACGGCGCCGGCGAAGAGCAGGAGCGAGGTCCAGACGTTGAGCCGCAGGCCGAGGATCTGGTGGGCCTCGTCGATGCGCAGCGTCTCGATCCAGGCCCGGCCCAGCGTGTAGGCGGCGACGTAGAGCGCGAAGGCGCGCCCGTGCGTGAGAGTGAAGCGGTGGCCGGCCCAGATGACCAGGACGGCGACGCCGACGCACCACAGCGACTCGTACAGGAACGTCGGGTGGTAGGTCGCGATGCCGGCGTACTCCGGATCGAGGCCCGGCCCGCCGTCCAGCATCGGGCGGTGGTCCTCGTCGATCTCCAGGGCCCAGAACGCGTCGAGCGGACGCCCGTACAGCTCCTGGTTCCAGTAGTTGCCCCAGCGGCCGATGGCCTGCGCCAGGGCGATCCCCGGGGCGACCGCGTCGCCGAGCGCGAGGACGGAGATCCCGCGCCGCCGGCAGGCGATCAGCGCGCCGACCCCGCCGAACGCGACGGCGCCCCAGATGCCGAGGCCGCCCCTCCAGATCTCCAGTGCGCGGAGCGGGTCGCCGCCCTCACCGAAGTACCGCTGGTAGTCGGTGACGACGTGGTAGATCCGCCCGCCGAGGAGGCCGAACGGCACCGCCCACACGGCCACGTCGATGATCACGCCGGGGTTGCCGCCCTTGGCCGCCCAGCGTCGCTCGCCCAGCCATACCGCGACGACGATACCGAGAATGATCATGATGGCATAGGCGCGGAGCGGGATGGGCCCGAGGTGCCAGATGCCCTGCGAGGGACTGGGGATGGAGGCGAGCGGCTGCATGACCGTTGACGTTACCGTCTCACGGGCTCCGCGCGTGCCGTCTCTACGACCGCGCCGGGACGGCCGCGCCTCCGCTGCCGGCGGAGGCGGGGGTCGAGGCTTCGCCGGCCTGCGCGACGGTCCTCTTCAGATCCTCCCCCGAACGGAGGGCGTCGCCGTCGACCTTCCGGCCGTTCAGCGCAAGGTACGGGGTGGAGTCGATCCCCGCCTTCCCGGCCGCGGCGCTCGCGTTCTCGACGAGGCCGATCCTCTGGTTCTCGTTGACGCAGGTGGCGAACCCGGGGTCGGTGACGCCGAGGTCGGCGGCCCACCTGGCCAGGTCCTCGGGGGCGAAGCCGCTGTCGCCCTCGGCGGGCTGCTCGGTGAAGAGCTTGTCGTGGTAGGGCAGCCACGTGCCCGCGGGAACGCAGGCGGCGGCGTTCGCCGCCCTCCGCGAGTTGGACATCAGCGGGTCCTGCTGGAAGAGCTGGAACGGCCGGTACACGACCTTGGCCTCGCCCTCGGCGGCGAGCTGCTTGATCGTCCCGCCGATCCGCCTCTCCAGCTCCTTGCACGCCGGGCACTGGAAGTCCTCGTACACCTCCAGGACGGGCGCGGTGACGCCCGGCCGCGCCATCGCGACCGCGCCGTTCTCCAGCCGGGTCACCGGCGCCAGCGGGCCGGAGTAGTTGTCGGCCAGCGGCTCCTCCCCGCCGCCGCGTGACACCGCCACGACGGTCACCGCGACCACGGCCGCCGCCAGGGCGAGGCCGCCGAGCACGACCACCAGCAGGCGCCGCCGCCGCTGCCGGACGGCGTCCCGGGCCCGTTCCTCCGCGAGCCTCCGCCGCGCCGGCTCTCCTCTGCCCTGCTCGCTCATCGATCCCCCGATCGGACACGCTCCGTGTTCGTACGCGTCTACGAGAGTAGCGGGGAGGGGGCGCCCGGTGCCGTGAAAAGCACCGCGCCGCGCCGCCCCGGCGGGGACGGCGCGGCGCGCGGGAGGTCACTTGCCGGAGGCAGCCGCGGCGTCGACCGTCGCCCGGAGGGCGGCCGGGTTCATGAACTGGGCCGAGTCGAGCGGCTTGCCGTCCAGGAACACCGACGGGGTGCCCTCGACGCCGCGCTCCTGAAGGGCGTAGTTGGTCATCGCCTCGACCTGGGACTTCTTCTGCTCGTCCCTGACGCACTTCTCGAAGTTCGGGTCGCTGACGCCGATGTCCTCGCCCCACTTCACGAGGTCGTCGGTCGAGAACCCCTCGGAGCCCTCGGCGGGCTGGAACCGGAAGAGCGCGTCATGGTAGGAGATCCACTTGTCGGCCGGGACGCACAGCGCGGCCTGCGCCGAGCGGAACGAGTTGGCCTTGATGGGGTCCTTCTGCTGGCCGAACAGGTGGAACGGCCGGTAGACGACCTTGACCTTGCCCTGCTCCGCCAGCTCCAGGACCGTCTTGCCGGTGGACTCCTCGAACTGCTTGCAGACCGGGCACTGGAAGTCCTCGAAGATCTCCACCACCGGCTTGGTCACGCCCTTCTGCGCCATCACGATGGATCCGTCGGCCTGGCGGCTGAGCGGGGCGACCGCGCCCTGGTGGACCTCGGCGCGGCCCTTCTTGCTCTGGTAGTCGACGATCAGCACGGTGCCGACCACGACCACCGCCACCGCGACCACCGACCCGAGGACGATGGCGAGCAGCCGCCGCTGCTTCTGCCGCGCCGCCTGCCGCTTGCGTTCGGCGGCCAGGCGCTCCCTGGCGGACCGATCTCGTGCGGCCTTGCTCATTGGTTCTCCTATGGATGGGATCCGCGCCGCCACCCTGGGGCGCGGTCACGGTGAGATTAGTCGACCTGGCCGATGCGCCGGAATTCGTCGATCAGGACGAGCACGAACAGCAGGACGGCGATGACGTGCACCCCGGTGCACCACAGGCAGATCTTGTGCAGGAGCGCCAGCTCCACGGTGACCAGGTAGACGACGAACAGCACTCCGACCCCGGTGCTCGCCACGCGGCCCCACCGCAGCGGCGGCCGGTTCGACCGCAGCGCCCACGGCGTGATCAGCGCGGCGAAGCCGGCGAAGAACGCGAGGCCCAGCAGCGGCATGGGGATTCCGAGCAGCGTGGAGTACTCGCTGGTCGTGACCGCGTGGCAGTCGACGGTCTGGGACGCCGAGCACACCAGCGCGCCCTCGTCGTAGTGGGTCACCGTCAGGTACACGGAGATCCCGATCCCGGCGGCCGTCAGCAGCCAGGCCGGGACGAGGAACCATGCGGGAGCCGCCGGTGGCGTCGCCGACCCGGCCTGGTGGTTCTCCGTCGTGTCTTGCGTCATCGTGACCCTTCCAAGGATCGCGTCACCCGGCGAACACACCCTACGGGAGAGTGGGCGCACCAGAACCAGTGAAACTCGGCGGGGCCCGCCGGAGTTCCCGGGTTCGCACGAACGCCCGGGCGCGGTCAGCGCCCGGCGCGGACACCCGCGGCCAGCTCCCCGGTGAGCGCGCGGACGGCGGCGAGCCCGGAGGCGAGGTCGGGCGCGTCCAGCAGGCGGCGGACGAACGCCGAACCGACGATCACACCGTCGGCGAACGCGGCGACCTCCGCGGCCTGGGCGCCGTTGCCGACACCGAGGCCGAGACCGACCGGCAGGAACGTCCCGCCCTTCTCGATGATCGCGCGCGTCCGCTCCACCAGGCGCGGCGCGCCGGTGCCGACCGCGGAGCGGGCCCCGGTGACGCCCATCAGCGACGCCGCGTACACGAATCCCCGGCACACCCCGGTGATCTTCTCGATGCGCTCGTCGGTGGAGCTGAGCGCGACGAGGAAGACCCGGTCGAGGCCGTGGGCGTCGGACGCCTCCAGCCACGCGCCGCCCTCCTCGGGCGTCAGGTCGGGGGTGATCAGCCCGGAGCCGCCGGCCGACGCGAGGTCGCGGGCGAAGGCGCCGGGGCCGTAGTGGTCGACGGGGTTCCAGTAGGTCATGACGAGGGTCGGGACGCCGGTGGCGGCCACGGCTTCGACCGTCCGGAACACGTCGGCGACCCTGACGCCGCCGACGAGCGCCCGGTGCACGGCGTCCTGGATGACGGGGCCGTCCATCATCGGGTCGGTGTAGGGCAGCCCGATCTCGATGACGTCGCAGCCCGCGTCCACCATCGTCTTCGCGGCCTCGATGGCGCCGTCGCAGGTGGGGAACCCGGCGGGCAGGTAGCCGACGAGCGCGGCCCGCCCCTCGGCCTTGGCCTTGTCGTAGGCGGTCCGAGCGGTCACTGCCCCTCCCCTTCGGGCATCAGGCCGAAGAAGGTGGCGGCCGTGTGCATGTCCTTGTCGCCGCGCCCGGACAGGCACACGACGATCGTGGCGTCCGGGCCCGGTTCCCGGGCCAGCTCGGGGCCGACCTTGAGCGCTCCGGCGAGCGCGTGCGCGGACTCGATGGCCGGGATGACGCCCTCGGTGCGGCACAGCAGCGAGAACGCCTCCATCGCCTCGGCGTCGGTGATCTCGCGGTACTCGGCGCGGCCGGAGTCGTGCAGCCACGAATGCTCCGGGCCGACTCCGGGGTAGTCGAGGCCGGCGGAGATCGAATGGGTCTCCAGGGTCTGCCCGTCGCCGTCCTGCAGCAGGTAGGTCCGCATGCCGTGGATGACGCCGAGCGAGCCGCCGACCAGCGTCGCGGCGTGCCGGCCGGTGGCCACGCCGTCGCCGCCCGCCTCGAAGCCGTACAGCCGGACGGACTCGTCCGGGACGAAGGCGTGGAAGGTCCCGATCGCGTTGGAGCCGCCGCCGACGCAGGCGACGACGGCGTCGGGGAGGGCGCCGGTCAGTTCCAGGCACTGGCGCCTGGCCTCGACCCCGATGACGCGCTGGAAGTCGCGGACCATCATCGGGAACGGGTGCGGGCCCATGACGGAGCCGATGCAGTAGTGGGTGTCGTCGACGGTGGCGACCCAGTCGCGGAACGCCTCGTTGCAGGCGTCCTTGAGGGTGCGGCTGCCGGTGCGCACCGGGACGACCTCGGCGCCCAGCATCCGCATCCGCGCGACGTTGAGGGCCTGCCGCTCGGTGTCGACCTCGCCCATGTAGACGGTGCAGGTCAGGCCGAGCAGCGCCGCGGCCGTGGCGGTGGCGACGCCGTGCTGGCCGGCGCCGGTCTCGGCGATCAGCCGGGTCTTGCCCATGCGGCGGGTGAGCAGCGCCTGGCCCAGCACGTTGTTGATCTTGTGTGAGCCGGTGTGGTTGAGGTCCTCGCGCTTGAGCAGCACGCGGACTCCCGCGTGCTCGGAGAAGCGCTTCGCCTCCGTCAGCAGGCTCGGCCGGCCGGCGTAGTTCGCGAGGAGGTCGTCCAGTTCGGCGGTGAAGGCCGGGTCCCGCTTGGCGGTCTCGAACTCGCGGGTCAGCTCGTCCAGCGCCGCCATCAGCGCCTCGGGCGCGAACCGCCCGCCGAAGGATCCGAAGTGGCCCGTCGCGTCGGGCACCGCACCGCGCGCGGTGTCGATGGTCATGAGAAAACGCGTCCTGTCGTACGAGAAGGGGTCTGCCGGGTCAGTGACTCACAAGCCCCGCCATCGCTCCCGGAACGGCTCCACCTGCATGCCCGCCAGCCTATCGACTCCCGCGGCGTGCCGGGCCCGCGGCCGTCAGCCGCCCTGCCGCAGCGCCGGGTGGGCGCCGGCGGCGACCAGGTCGGCGACCGCCGCGCGCGGTTCCCTGCCGATCACCAGGCTCTCCCCCACCAGCACCGCGTCGGCGCCGCTGGAGGCGTAGGCGAGCAGGTCGTGCGGGCCCCGCACCCCGGACTCGGCGATCTTCACGACGTCCTTGGGGATGAGCGGCGCGACGCGCGCGAACACCCCGCGGTCGACGTGCAGCGTCCGCAGGTCGCGGGCGTTCACCCCGATGACCTTGGCGCCGGCCTCCACCGCACGGGCCGCCTCCTCCTCGGTGTGCACCTCCACGAGCGGGACCAGCCCGATCGACCCGGCCCGCTCGATCAGCGACACCAGCGCGTCCTGCTCCAGCGCGGCGACGATCAGCAGCGCCATGTCGGCGCCGTTCGCCCGCGCCTCCCACAGCTGGTAGGAGGTGACGATGAAGTCCTTGCGCAGGACGCAGACGTCGACGTTGGCGCGGACCTCGGCGAGGTCCTCCAGGCTGCCGCCGAACCGGCGGCGCTCGGTCAGCACGCTGATCACCTTGGCGCCGCCGGCCTCGTAGTCGCGGGCCAGCGCGGCCGGGTCGGCGATCGCGGCGAGCGCGCCCTTGGACGGGCTGCTGCGCTTGACCTCGGCGATGACCGAGACGCCCGGCCCGCGCAGCGCGGCGAGCGCGTCCAGCGCGGGCGGGGCCGCCGCCGCCTGGTCCTTCAGGGCGCCGAGCGGGACCTCTCGCTGCCTCTCGGCGAGATCGGCCCGCACGCCCTCGATGATCTCGTCCAAAACGCTCAAGGTCGCAGGCCCCCTATTTCAGGTCGTTCCGTGCACCGATCGTAGCCGCCGCCGTCGCCCGCCGGAGGGCCGCCCCCGTGCCTCAGGGCGCCAGGGCGTGCGCGAAGGGCAGGTTGCGCAGGACCCCGTAGGCGGCGAGGAGTCCGATGAACGAGTACGCCGCCGCCGGCCTGAACAGGACGGACCGCATCGGCATGCCTCGGGCGCCCAGCACCGTCCACCGCGCGTACAGGTAGCCGAACACCGGCAGCAGGACGAACAGCAGCGGGTTGAGGCCGAACGCGGTGCCGACGTCCCCGTGCGTGAGCGCGTGGACGAGCCGCGTCATCCCGCACCCCGGGCAGTAGAACCCGGTCATGGCCAGGAACGGGCAGCTCGGGTAGTGCCCCGATTCATTGGGGTCGCGGAACGCCACCAGCAGGGCCCCGGCCACGACCCCGCCGAGGACCGCGCCCTGCGGCACGAGTCTCCGGGCCACGGCACGCGGACGCGGGTCCGCATGCGGACGGCCCTCATGCGGACGGCCCTCATGCGGATGGTCGTCATGCGAATGGACGGGCACCCGGGTCACAAGGCCCACCTTAGGCGAACCGCCGGCGGCCCTTGCGCGATCACGCGTCCAGGACGTACCCGACGCCCCGGACGGTCCTTATGGGATTGCCTTCGCCCAGCTTGGCGCGGAGCTGGGCCACGTGGACGTCGACGGTGCGGCTCCCCGCGCCGGCTCCGGGCCCCCAGGCGGCGTCGAGGAGCTGCTCGCGGGTGTAGACGCGGCCGGGGCTGCCCATCAGGAACTCCAGCAGGTCGAACTCGGTGACGGTGAGGGTGACGCGGCGGTCGCCGATGACGGCGGTCCGGCTGCCGGGATCCAGGGCGAGGGCTCCTGCGCGCAGGAGGCCCTGGTCTCCTGCGGAGGCGCCGCTGCGGAGCGCCTCGGCGACGGCGCCGACGAGGACGCGGGGGCCGAAGGGGCGGTCGACGCGGTGCTCGCCGAGGGCGCGGCCGATGGCGGGGTCCGTGGGACCGGTGACGGCGATGACGGGCGCGGGCCGGGCGGCCTCGCTCACGCGCCGGTACAGGTCGGCGGGCAGCGCGGAGGTGGACAGGTCGAGGAC
>NZ_SMKH01000296.1 GCF_004348515.1 Actinomadura sp. KC345
GCCCAACAGGGCCATGGTCGCGGGAACGAGGAGCATCCGGACGACCGTGGCGTCGAGCAGGATCGCCGTGGACAGGCCCAGTCCGAGCATCTTCACCAGCGGTGACGGGTGCGCGACGAAGCCGAGGAAGACCACCGTCATGATCAGAGCGGCGGAGGTGATCACCCGGCCGGTGCCCGCCAGGCTGCGCGCGACAGACTCGGTGCTGTCGCCGGTGGCGTCGTAGCTCTCGCGGATGCGGGAGAGCAGGAACACCTCGTAGTCCATGGACAGGCCGAACAGGACCGCGAAGAAGATCGTGGGCAGCGGTGAGGCGATCGCATACGTTCCGTCCAGGCCGAACAGGTCCGCGCACCACCCCCACTGGAACACCGCGACCACGACGCCGTAGGCGGCGCCGATCGACAGCAGGTTCATGACGGCGGCCTTCAGCGGTACGACGACGGCGCGGAACAGCACCATCAGCAGCAGGAACGACGTGGCCAGGACCGCGGCGATGAAGATCGGGAGGGTCTTGTCGAGCTGCCGGGTGAGGTCGTCGGTCATGGCCGTCATGCCGGAGACGGCGACGTTGGCGGGGACCAGGTCGCGGACGCGTTCCAGCGTCCGGGAGGTCTCGGCGTCCGCGGGGGCGCTGGTGGGGAACGCGGGCACGACGACCGCGTCCCTTTGGGGAGAGGTCCGCGGCGAGCCCACCGCGGCGATGCCGGGGTCGGCGGCGAGACGTTCGGTGAGGTCGGGGATGGTCTGGGCTGTCACGCCCGGGCGGCGCAGGTCGGCGACGAGCAGCAGCGGGGCGTTGTGGCCGGGGCCGAATCCTTCCGCCAGCAGGTCGTACGCGCGGCGGTGGGTCGTGCTCGTGCTGTCGTCGCCGGCGTCGGGGTAGCCGGTCTGCATCCACAACGCCGGGGCGGCGAGCGTGAGCAGCAGCGCCGATGCGCCGAGCAGATACGGCCAGGGGCGGCCCGAGACACGATGCGCCAGACGCCACCATGCCCTGTCTTCGGTGCGCTTGGCGGAGGAGCGGCGGCGGACGACGCGTCCGGCGTCGATGCGGTCGCCGAGCAGGGACAGCAGTGCGGGCAGCAGGGTGAGGGCGGTGGTCACGGCGAAGAGCACGACCAGCGCGGTGCCGAGCCCGACCGAGGCCAGCAGGCCCAAGCCGGTCAGCAGCAGCGCCGACATCGCGACGATGACGGCGCCGCCGGCGAACAGGACCGCCGCGCCCGCCGACGCCATGGCGTTCGACAGTGCGGTGCGGTTGTCCTGGCCTGCCGTCCGGTTCTGGCGGTAGCGGGCCACGATGAACAGGGCGTAGTCGATGCCGACGCCCAGACCGATCAGCATTCCGACGCTCGTTGCGGCGCTCGTAACGTCCATGGCATGGGCCAGCAGCGCGATGCCGGACAGCCCAGCGGCCACCGTGACCATCGCGATCGCGATCGGCACCAGGGCGGCGACGACCGTTCCGAAGACGATGAGCAACACGACCAGGGCGGCCAGCAGACCGGCGACCTCGGTGCCCGAGGTCTCGGTCTCGGCGTTGATGAACGCGGCGTCGCCGCCGACCTCCGCGACGGCGCCGGCGGCCCGTACCGGCTCCAGCGCACCGGTGATCGTCTTCACCGGCTCGGGGCCGAGCCCGGCCGAGGGCCGGTCGAAGGTGACCTCGGCGTAGCCGATGCGCCCATCGCGCGACACCGTGCCGGTGGCGAACGGGTCGGCGACGGCGGCCACGTCCTCGGCATCGGCGATCCGGGCGAGGGCCGCCTGGATGGCGGGTCGGTAGCGGTCGAGCC
Source organism: Actinomadura sp. KC345 (assembly GCF_004348515.1). GTDB lineage: Bacteria > Actinomycetota > Actinomycetes > Streptosporangiales > Streptosporangiaceae > Spirillospora. The sequence continues at coordinate 1,800 of NZ_SMKH01000296.1, forward strand.
GGTCACCCTTCGGAGCGGCGAAGACCGCCTTGGCGCTGCCACCGGCCGCCTGCGGGAAGCGCTCCTCCAGAAGCTCCATCGCCCGTTCGCTCTGGCTGCCCGGAGCGACGAGGTCGTCGGCGAACTTGCCGCCCGCGGTGCCCGCCAGCCCGATGACCAGGACGGCCAGGAGAGTCCAGAGCCCGATCGTCAGCCATGGTCGGCGGGCGCTGGCGTCGCCGATGCGACGGATGACGCGATGCATGACGGTGCTCCTTCGGGGGGGCGGATGCGGCGGCGAGTGCGCCGGGGTGAGCTGTCGCATCCACCGTGCTCGCCGGGGCCGCCGCAGTCGCCCGTCCACCGGCGGAACCGATCCCCGTCGCGCAGCGGAGGCCCGCTCCGCCTCGCGGCGGATGACCGGTGTGTCGGTTCCCGCATACGGTGGCCCCGCGCCCGCCGACAAGCCGCGGAGGGGCACCGCATCTCGCATCGTGGAGCGCTGGTGAACCGCACGACGCCGCCTTCCCGCCCGCCCGCCGAGGCCGCGGCAGGCCGCCCCGGAAGGCCCCGGGGGCCCTTCGCCGGCCGGCCGCGCGCCATGGACGCCGTCCTCGCCGGGCTGGTCCTCCTCGTGCTGGTGCTCGTGCACGACATGCCCGGAGACGACCTGGCCTTCCGTCCCCTTCGCGACCTCAACCTCGCCGCCCTGCCGGTCTTCGCCGCGAGCGGTACGGCGTTGTACTGGCGGCGCCGGGCCCCGCTGGCCGCGCTGAGCGTCACCTTGATCGCCTGGGCCCTGTTGCTGCCGACCACGCGCACCCTCGTCGGCGTTCCGGTGCTCATCGCCCTGTACAGCGCCGGGCGGTACTCGCCGGACTCATGGCGGGGGCCCGCGGGCGTCGTGGCGGCCGTCGCCCTGGTCATTGTTGACCTGCGCACGGAATCCACGCCGTGGAGTGAGGCCGTCTTCGGGGTCATCGTCATGGTCGGGCTGTGGTACGTGGGGCGCGGTCTCCGGCTGCGCGATCGCCACGCCGCCCGGCTCGTCGCCGAACAGGCCGCCGAGGCCGTCCGCATCGTGGCCGAGGAGCGGACGCGCATCGCCCGCGAGCTGCACGACGTGGTGGCCCATCGGGTGAGCGTCATGACCGTTCAGGCGGGCGCGGCCAAGGCGATGGCCGCGCACGCCGCCGACCGCCCGATCCCGGAGCAGGCACTGCGGGCGATGGGGGCGGTCGAAGAGGAGGGACGGCAGGCGCTGGCCGAGCTGCGCCACCTGCTCGGCGTCCTGCGTCCTGAGAACGATGCCGGGGGCCCCGAGCCCCAGCCCGGCCTGGCCGACGTTCCCCGCCTCGCCGACCAGATCCGCGCAACGGGCGTCGCGGTGACCCTGTCGCTCGCCGCGCTCCCGACCGGCCTGCCCGCTCGCGTGGACCTGTTCGCCTACCGGATCGTCCAGGAGGCGCTCACCAACGTGCTCAAGCACGCCGGTCCCGGCGCCCACGCGGACGTCCGGCTCGGGGCCGCCGGCGGCGAGGTCGTCATCGAGGTGCGCGACGACGGCGGCGGCATCGCCGCGCTGCCGGGAGACGCCCGGGACGGAACGCGCGGCCACGGCATCGTGGGGATGCGGGAGCGGGCGTTACTGTTGGGCGGCACACTCGACGCCGGGCCGCGTCCGGACGGCGGGTTCGACGTCACCGCCCACCTGCCCACCGGAGGCGAGCACGCGTGAGCATCCGTGTCGCCATCGTCGACGACCAGGCCCTCGTCCGCGGCGGCTTCGCCATGATCTTGCAGATCCACGACGACATCGAGGTCGTCGCCGAGGCCGGGACCGGCACCGAGGCGATCGAGGCGGCGCGCCGGCACCGGCCCGACGTGATCCTCATGGACATCCGGATGCCGGACATGGATGGTCTGGAGGCCACCGAGCGGGTCCTGGCCGAATCCGACTGGAACGTCAGGGTGCTCATCCTGACCACGTTCGACCCGGACGAGTACGTCTACCGGGCGATGCACGCCGGTGCCAGCGGCTTCGTCCTCAAGGACATCCCACCCGACCAGCTCGCCACCGCCGTGCGCACGGTCGCCGACGGCGGCGCTCTGCTGGCCCCCTCGATCACCCGCCGGCTGATCGGCCGGTTCGCCCGGCGGCTGAGCGTCAACACCGCCGTGGCCGAACGCCTGGAACGACTCACCGACCGCGAGCGCGAAGTGATGGCCGCCGTGGCCCGCGGGTCGAGCAACTCCGAGATCGCCGAACAGCTCTTCATCGGACCCGCGACCGTCAAGACGCACGTCTCCGGCATCCTCACCAAGCTAGGCCTACGTGACCGCGCCCAGATCGTCATCTTCGCCTACGAGAGCGGCCTGGTCGAGGCAGGCGACCGCAACATCGGCCACTGACCGGTGGTGGCGGGCCTACACCGCCTTTGAGCCGCTGGGCGGTCGGGGGTCAGGGTTCTCGCTGGAGGGTAGCCGTCGGCCGAGCGGAGCCAGGAGATGGAGGACCCACTCCCGGCGGGACGGCGATGTCCAGCGAGAGTTCGCCGTCGGCGATCTGCCAGCCGACCTCGATCCGCCCCCGCACCGTGTCGTGGGCGGTACGCGCCCAGGTGAGCCCGCCGCCGGGTTGCGGGGCGATCCGGACCCGCCGGTAGCCGGCCTCGATGCGCTGCAGTCCTCCGACGACGCGGTGCAACCAGTCGGCGATGGCCCCGAGCGCGTAGTGGTTGAGGGAGGTCATGCCGGTGGCGTTGACGGTGCCGTCCGGGAGCACCGAGTCCCATCGCTCCCAAGTGGTCGTGGCGCCCATGGTCACGGGGTACAGGAATGAGGGGCACTCCGTCTCCAAGAGCAGACGGTAGGCGGCGTCGAGGTGGCCCGTGAGAGTGAGTGCGTCGGTGACCGGGGGGCCGGCGAATCCGGTGGTGATCCGGTAGCCGCGTCGCGCCACGACTTCGGCGAGCCGGTCTTCGGCCCTCTGGCGTTGTACTGCATCGAGGACGTCCAGCGTGATGGCCAGTGCGTAAGCGGTCGCCGTCTCGGCGACGAGCCGCCCGGACGGGGTGACGTATTCACGGTGGAACGCGGCCCGGACCCGTTCCGCTGGGCCCGCGAACTCTTCGGCGTCGTCGTCATATCCGAGAAGCCGGGCTGTCGCGGCGTGACCGCGAAACCGGGGGAGTATCAAAGGTCCGAGGAACGGGGGGGAGCTCATGGTCGGTGAGCCGGGTCATGGTGTCGGCCACCGCCGCGGCGGTCGGTTCGCCGAGGCGTCCCAGAAGTCGCCCGTCGGCGAGGAAGGGGACCTGGTCGGCGTGGCGCGGTCGGGGCGCGGTCAGGGCAGGGCGCAGGCGATGCAGTCCAGGACGCGCTCCAGGCCGTAGCGGAACCGCTCCTCGCCGGACATGTGGGGCAGCCGCGCGTCCCTGACCACACGCTCGAACATGGGGTGGGCGCCGGCGTCCAGCAGTTCCCGGACGTAGGGGCCGCTGCGCATCATCCACATCTCGGGCGTCATCCCGCTCCGGCGCCGCTCGCGCGCCCGTTCGATCTCGCCGCGCACGACGTGCTCGACGTAGCCGTTCAGCATGTCCAGCAGGGTGAGGGCGTCGTCGACGGGGATGCCGACGTCCAGCGCGCCGATCGCGAACTCCATCAGCCGCAGCTCGTTGGGGCCGAGCGTGGGGCGCGTGCGGTGCAGGCCGGCCAGCCAGGTGTGCCGCAGCCACATCGCGCGGGTGTTCCCGGCGACCAGCGCCAGGTCGGCGCGCCAGTCGCCGGACGGGCGTGCCGGGATGTCCGTCTCGACCAGGACGTGGTCGAGCATCAGCTCGATCAGGTGGTCGCGGGAGGGGACGTAGCGGTACAGCGACATCGCGCCGGTGTCCAGCTCGGCGGCGATGCGGCGCATCGAGGCCGCCTCCAGGCCGTCGGCGTCGGCGATGCGGACCGCCGCCTCGGTGATCTGGGCGCGGCTGTAGGCGGGGCGCGGGCCGCGGCCCTGCCGCTCCGGGATCGACCAGATGCTGACGTGCTCGCCGCGGGCCACCGGACCTCCTCGTCCTCTTTCCGAGCATCCTAGTTGCGTACGGCGTACCCAGTGCTTAGGCTGGCACCCTGAAACGCGTACACCGTACCCAGAGGGGGCATCGTGACGGACGAACCGATCGTGGTCGCCGAGGCGCTGCGCAAGCGCTACGGCGGCACCCCGGCCCTGGACGGCCTCGACCTCGCCGTCCCCGCCGGCACCGTCTGCGGGGTCCTCGGCCCCAACGGCGCCGGCAAGACCACCGCCGTGCGGATCCTGGCGACGCTCGCCGACGCCGACTCCGGGCACGCCCGCATCGCCGGGCACGACGTCGCCCGCGACCCCGGCCGGGTGCGGGCCCTGATCGGGCTGGCGGGGCAGCACGCCGCCGTCGACGAGAAGCTCACCGGCCGCGGCAACCTGCGCATGTTCGGCCGCCTCTACCACCTGTCCCGCCGCGACGCGCACCGCCGCGCCGACGAGCTGCTGGAGCGGTTCGGTCTCACCGACGCCGCCGACCGGCAGGTCACGGGCTACTCCGGCGGGATGCGACGCCGCCTCGACCTGATCGCCAGCCTCATCCTGCGTCCCCGGGTGCTGTTCCTTGACGAGCCCACCACCGGGCTGGACCCCCGCAGCCGCGGCGAGATCTGGGACGCGGTCCGCGACCTGGCCGCCGGAGGCACCACCGTCCTGCTCACCACCCAGTACCTGGACGAGGCCGACCGCCTCGCCGACGACATCGCCGTCGTCGACCGCGGCCGCGTCATCGCCACCGGAAGCCCCGACCGGCTCAAGAACTCCATCGGCGACCGCCTCGACGTCGTCCTGGACGACCCCGCCGCCGCCGGCACCGCCGCCAGGGTCCTGCACGACCTCTCCGGCGCCCACCCGGCCCTGGACGGAGGCCGCCTGTCGGTACCGCTGGCGGCCGGGAGCCTCCGCCTCGCCGACGTCGTCCGCGAACTCGACCACGCCGGCGTCGCCGCCGCCGACCTCTCGCTGCGCCGCCCCACCCTCGACGAGGTGTTCCTGCGCCTCACCGGCGACGGCGAACCCGCCCGGCCCGGCCGATCCGGCGTGGAGGCCGCCTGATGACCGGCGCCCCGGCCGCCGCGGTCTCGCGCGCCGGACGGCTGCGCTGGGCGCTCACCGACGGCGCCACCCTCGCCGGCCGCGAGCTGAGCCGCCTGCGGCGGGAACCCGGCGAGCTCGTCGCCGCCCTGGTCTTCCCGGCCGTCATGGTCGTCCTGTTCGGCTACGTCTTCGGCAGCGCCATCGCCGTCCCCGGCGGCGGGGACTACCGCGAGTACCTGATGCCCGGCCTGTTCGCCATGGTCACCTTCACCGGCACCATGGCCGTCACGACGCGCGTCGCCACCGACGCCTCCCGCGGCGTCATGGACCGGTTCCGCTCCATGCCGACGGCCCGCTCGGCCGTCCCGTTCGGGCAGACCGGCGCCGAGGCCCTCAACGGGATCCTCGGCATGGCCGTCATGGCCGCCACCGGGCTGGCCGTCGGCTGGCGCGCCCACAACGGCCCGTGGCCCACCGTCGAGGCGTTCATGCTGATCGCCCTGATGCGCTACGCCCTGAGCTGGGCAGGCTGCTACCTCGGCCTCGTCGTCCGCAACGAGCAGACCGCCGACCAGCTGCTCCCGCTGGTGTTCCCGATCACCATGCTGTCCAACTCCTTCGTCCCCACCGGCGGCATGCCCGGCGCGCTGCGGGTGGTCGCCGAGTGGAATCCCGTCAGCGCCCTCACCGCCGCCTGCCGCGACCTGTTCGGCAACCCCGGCGCCCCGGCCGGCGACACCGCCTGGCCGCTCGCCCACCCCGTCGCCGCCACGCTCGGCTGGTCGGTCCTCCTGCTCGCGGTCTTCATGCCGCTGTCGGTGCGGACCTACCGGCGCCGCGGCCGCTGACCCCGGGGGAGCGGGCCGTGGCCGGCGGCGGAGGCGCCGACGGCCACGGCCCCACCTCACACGCCGAACGGCGGCGGGTAGGCGATCGTCCCGGACGGGACCGCGCCCGGGCCGTCCAGCACCAGCGCCATCAGCGCCTCGTCCGGCACGTCGAACGCCGCGCGGACCCCGAGCTCCGACGCCCGCACGAACCCGAACCTCGGGTAGTACTCCGGATGCCCGAGCACCACCACCAGCCGCTCACCGGCCTGCCCGGCGGCCCGCTCGGCCGCCGCGTCCAGGACCGCGCGGGTCGCCGCGCCGCCCGCGCCGCGCCGCTGGTACCGCGGCAGGACCGCCACCGGCGCCAGCGCCAGCGCGCCCGACCCGCAGACACGGCACCGCGTCAGCAGCGCGTAGCCCGCGATCCGGCCGTCCGGGGCCTCGGCGACCGCCGACAGGCCCGGCACCCACGCCGCGTCCCGGCGCAGGGCGTCCACCAGGTCGGCCTCCTCGGCGGTCGGGAACGCCGCCTTCACCACCCGGCGGACCTCGCCGGCGTCGGCGGCGGTCTCCGGCCTCGTCGTCCACGTCACCGGTCCCGCCCCCGCTCCTTGTACATCTGCCGCTGCCACCGCTTGAGCGACTTCCACCGGTCGTTGCGCTCGGCGCGCAGCCGCGCGTCGCCGCGTGCGGCGATCCAGTCGTTCTCGCGTTGCAGCTTGCGGTAGCTGGCCAGGCGGCGGGACGGCAGCGTCCCGTCCTCGATCGCGGCCAGGACGGCGCAGCCCGGCTCGGTGCGGTGGGCGCAGTCGCCGAACCGGCACCCGGCGGCCAGGTCCTCGATGTCGGCGAAGACCTCGTGCAGCCCCTCGGACGCGTCGTACAGGCCGACGCCGCGCAGGCCCGGCGTGTCGATCAGGACCCCGCCGCCCGGCAACGGCAGCAGCTCCCGCCGGACGGTCGTGTGCCGGCCCTTGCCGTCCTGCTCCCGGACGGTGCCGGTGGCCAGCGCCTGCGTGCCGAGCAGCGCGTTGCCGAGGGTGGACTTGCCCGCGCCCGACGGCCCGACCAGCACCACCGTGCCCGCCAGGACGGCGCGGACCACGTCGACGCCGTCGCCGAGCGCGGCGCTGCACGACACCACGTCCACGCCCGGGGAGGCGGAGGCGGCCTCCGCCTCGGCGTCGGCGACGGCGCCGGACGCCTCGTCGGCCTTGGTGAGCACGATCACCGGCCGCGCTCCGCTCTCGAAGGCCAGCGCCAGCAGCCGCTCGACGCGCCCCAGGTCCGGGCGTGCGGCCAGCGAGACGGTCACGGCGACGGTGTCGACGTTGGCGGCCAGTACCTGGCCGCGCGAGTCCCGCGACGCCGACGACCGCACGATCGCGGTCCGGCGCGGCAGCAGCGCCGCCACCGTGGGCCGCCCGTCCGGGCCGTCCGCGCGCAGCGCCGCCCAGTCGCCCGTGCACGGCGCCGCCAGCGGGTCATCGGACGAGGCGACGGGCCCGGTTCCGGCCCGCATGGGGCCGTCCTCGGTGACCACGTCGCACAGGCCGCGGTCGACCGCGGCCACGCGCGCGGGGATCAGCCCCGCCGCGCGATGAGAGGTGAATTCGTTCTCCAGGGCCGCGTCCCAGCCGTAGTCGGCCAGGCGGGACGGCCCCGCGAATGCGAAGGACAATGTTCTGGAACCCTTGCGTGAAGAGGGCCCCGGCGCGCACGCGCCGCAGTGGAATGCGGGACGGGATCAGCCGGCGGCCCGGGAGTTGAGGACAGGCTGAATGCTGCGGGCAGCAGCCACCGCAACGACGGCCATTCGTCCCCACCTCCTTCACG
>NZ_SMKH01000297.1 GCF_004348515.1 Actinomadura sp. KC345
CGCCGGGATACTGCCGGGCCGCGCCGAGATCGCGATCGAGGTGCTCGAACGGGAGCTGCCTGCGGTGGAGGTCGTCCGGTCCGGCCCGGAGGAGGACATCGACAAGGTGCTGGGCAAGGCCGCCGAGCAGGCCGCGGGGCAGGGCGGCGTCCTCGCCGTCGTCGGCGGGGACGGCACCGTCAACGCGGGCGCGCGGGCCGCGCTGGACCACGGCGTCCCGCTGCTGGTCGTCCCCGGCGGGACCTTCGACCACTTCGCCCGCGCGCTCGGCCTGGAGTCCGTGACGGACGCGGTCGCCGCCTACCGGGCCGGGCGGCTCGGCCGCGTGGATGTCGCGTACGTCACACCGGAGACCGGTGAGGCCGGGCGGGACGAGGAGCACCTGTTCCTCAACACCGCCGCCTTCGGCGCCTACACCGAGATGGTGGACCGGCGGGAGCGGCTGGAGAAGCGGATCGGCAGGTGGCCGGCGCTCGCCGTCGCCGCCGCCCGCACGCTGCGGCACTCCGAGCCCCTCGAAGTGGTCGTGGACGGCCGCAGGCGCAACGTCTGGCTGGCGTTCGTCGGGAACTGCGTCTACGGGGCGCGCGGGGCGGCGCCCAACTGGCGCGAACGTCTCGACGACGGGCGGCTCGACATCCGGATGGTCGCCACCGGGCGCCGCGTCCCCCGCGTCCGCGCGCTCGCTGCGATCATGGCCGGTCACCTGCACATCACGCCCGGCTACCGCGCCTGGCGGGCGGGCGGCCTGGAGGTGACGTCGCCGTCCGGCGGCCTACGGGTCTCGCGCGACGGCGAGGTGTCCTCGCTGCCCGCCGCGCTGCGCTTCGGCAAGCACGCGGGCGCGCTCACCGTCCTCCGCCCGGCCTCCGGGCCTTGATCACCCGCAGCGGCCTGGCCGGGGTGGGCCGGGCACAGGAAACGCACGATTCGCCGCGCGGCGACCGGGTAGGGGACGGGACGCCCGCGCAGGAGGGGAACCGGACATGACGCACCATGGCACCACGATGGGGGTCGACCCCGGCGACCTCACGGACGACGACCTGTTCCGTGAGCTGGCCCACCTGTACCAGACGAGGCTCGACGCCCTCCGGCACGCGGCCGACCAGGCCTACGGGGAGCACACGCGCCGCATGAACCAGCTCGAAGCCGAGTACCTGCGCAGGCGGCCGGGTCGTGAGATCGACCCCGAGCGATTGCGCGAGGGCGCCCGCGCCCGCTGAAGGCTCCCGGCGAGCCCCGACCGTCCGGCCGGTCCCGCGCCACCGGCCGGACGATCGGCTGTTCAGAGGTTCGTCTTCTTCGAGTAAAAGGCCGGGCGTCGGCCGCGGGGGAGCGGCAAGGTCCGTTGCAGGATCCGTTGGAGGATCCTCGGGGGGTGTGATCTGTGAGCCGGACCCGGCCTGGCCGGAACCGACGACGCCATGGAGGCGCTACGGAGCGTCACGAAGCACGTGCGAACCGTCATCGCCGTCGGTCGAAGCGCCTCGGGCGCCAGCCGAAGATGGGCGAGTGCGTCCGGCAGTGGTGGCCGCTCGTGGCGGGAGCGCTGGCGACGACCGGCCTTCTGCTCGGCGCCTACCTGGGCGTGCCCCGGGAGCCGGACGCGGCGACGCTGGCCGTCCGCGGCGGGGGTCCGCCGGACGGGTCGTCAGGGGAGAAGCCCGCGACCGGCTCGGCGGCCTCGGGCACCGGTGCGGCGAGCTCGGGCAGGACGGGCGCCGTCGCGCGGGAGCAGCCGATGAGCAGCTACACGACGACGTTCACTCCGGGGGAGCCCCGGGTCCGCAACATCGAGCTGGCCGCCGAGATGCTGAACGGGCACATCGTCGCGCCCGGCCGGACGTTCTCGTTCAACGGCGTGGTCGGGCCGCGCACCAGGAGCCGCGGCTACGTGCCCGCCCCGGCCATCATGGGCTCGCGAATGGTGAACGACGTGGGCGGCGGCATCTGCCAGCTGTCCTCGACGCTGTTCAACGCGGTGTTCCAGGCCGGGCTGGACATCCGGAAGTCGCGGGCCCACACCATGTACATGCCGGAGTACCCGGAAGGGCGCGAGGCCGCCGTCTCCTACCCGGAACTCGACTTCACGTGGCGGAACGACACGGAGCGGCCCGTGCGGATCCGAGTCTCCTCCACGGCGTCGTCGCTGACCGTCGGCCTGTACGGCGAACGCAGGTACCAGGTGACGTCGAAGACGTCCGGACGGTACGGGGTGAAGGCGTACGGGACGGGCGTGGGCCGGGGGCGCACGTGCGTTCCCATGGCCGGCCGCAAGGGTTTCAAGATCGACGTCTGGCGGACGCTGCTCGACGACGGCCGGAAGATCCGCCGTGAGAAGTTCCACACCGAGTACCGCCCGCAGCCCAGGGTGAACTGCGTGTGAGCCGTCCGCCCAGGGCCCGTCAGGAGTGCGCCCGGCGCGCGTGACAGGGTGAGGGCATGGCGGTACGAGAAGGAACGTACGAGCTGGGCCCGGACGACGGGCGGCTGCTGGTCAGGACGGGCCGGAGCGGGCTCGGACGGCGGGCCGGGCACGACCTGACGATCGAGGCCACGCGGTGGAAGGCCGCGGTCGAGGCCCGCGAGCCGCTGGACGGCTCGTCGGTCGAGGTGACCGTCGAGGTGGACGCGCTGGAGGTCCGGGAGGGCACCGGCGGCGTGAAGCCCCTGACCGGCGAGGACCGTGCGGAGATCGAGAAGAACCTGCGCAAGGTGCTGGACGTCCGGCGCTACCCGCACATCACGTTCGCCTCCACCGGGATCTCCGGAGAACGGGAGATCGAGGGCGACCTCACGATCATGGGGCGGGTGAAGCCGGTGCGGGTCCGGGCCGCCCTGGACGGCGACCGGGTGCGAGGCGGTCTCACCGTGACGCAGAGCCGCTGGGGCATCAAGCCGTACTCCGCGTTCTTCGGCGCCCTCAGGCTCGCCGACGACGTGGAGATCGAGTTCGATCTCCGCCTCCCCGCCTAGCGATTCCCCGATCCGCGCCCCTTGAAGATCAACCTGCACTAGGGTTCCTGATCGTTGTATTTCGGTCGTCGGCCGTTTCGTCGGCCGGCGTGTGGGACGTGCCGGGCAGCGATCTCAGGGGGACGCGATGGTGGAGCTGACCAGGAGGGACTTCGGCAAGGCGGCGGGGCTGGCGGCCGCCCCGGTGCTGCTCGCCGGCTGCTCGGCGGGGTCGGTCAAGACCGCCGCGAAGGCCGCGGCGGACCGTTCCTGGCGCGTGAAGGGCAAGGCCCTCGCGGGCCTCGGAAGCTTCGACTCGACGCTCAAGAGCTTCATGCAGGAGCGGAACATCCCGTGCGGGCAGCTCGCCGTCGTCCGCAAGGGCAAGCTGGTCCTGTCGCGCGGCTACACCTACACCGACGACGACGGCCTCACCACGCAGCCGACGTCGCTGTTCCGCGTCGCCAGCCTCTCCAAGCCGGCGACCGCGACGGCCGTGCTCCGCCTCGTCCAGGACGGGAAGCTGAAGCTCACCGACCGGGCGGCGACGCTCCTCGGGCTGTCCACGTCCGCCGATCCGCGGCTGGAGGACGTCACCGTCCTGCGGCTGCTGCAGCACCTCGGCGGCTGGGACCGCGGCGTCACGCCGGACCCGATGTTCCAGGACGCGAAGATCGCCCAGACCCTCGGTGTCTCGCTGCCGGTGTCGCAGGCGAACATCATGAAGTACGTGTCGGCGAGCGCGCTCGACCACGCGCCCGGGGACCGGTACGCCTACTCCAACTACGGCTACCTCCTGCTCGGCAGGATCATCGAGAAGGTGACCGGGCAGAAGTACGAGACGTACGTCCGCCAGGCGGTGCTGGCGCCGCGCGACATCACGCGGATGCGCCTCGGCCGGACGCTGACGGAGGCCGGCGGCGAGGTCCCGTACTACTCGGGCTACACGGGGACGACCGTGTTCGACAACAGCGGCACGAAGGTGCCCTCCCCCTACGGCGCCTGGAACCTGGAGAACATGGACTCCCACGGCGGATGGCTCGCCACCGCCATGGACCTGACCCGCTTCGCGGGCATCTACGACGGCGGTACGCCCGTCCTGGGCTCGTCGGCCATCAAGAAGGCCTTCGCCGAGCCGGAGACGGGCATCGAGGACAACGGGTCGTACTACGGGTGCGGGTGGCATGTCCGGCACGTCACCGGCGGCATCAACACGTGGCACACCGGCAGCCTGCCGGGGACGTACACGATCCTGGTCCGCCGGTACGACGGCCTGGCATGGGCGGCCCTGTTCGACCAGCGCCAGGAGGGCGACGCCCCGAGCTACGGCGCCATCGACTCGCTCCTGCATAAGGCGGCGAACGCGGTGAAGACCTGGCCGACCGGTGACCTGACGTCCACGTACTTCTAGCGGCCCTACCTCAAACGCGGGTCTCTGGCGCGGGCGGCGCGGGTGAACTGGTCGTCGAGGCTGCGGGGGAACGGCAGCATGCGGTGGATGGCGCGCCAAGGCGCGAACTGCCGGACGGCGTTGAAACCGGCCGCGGTCACGATCCGTTCGACGTTCGGACCGGGGCGGCAGGCGGGATAGACGTCCAGGTGCCTGACCTCGGGGGCCAGACCGTCCGGCCTCTGGGGTGACACCAGCGTCATAGGCGGGCGGACGCCCTCAACGGACGCCAGGTCGTGTGCGTAGGCGACGAGTTCGAGCGTCTCCGGTTCCGGCCCACTGTGGACGATGAGCCAGCCGTCCGCGTCGACCGGCTCTGACGGGGGGTCGGTCAGCGCCAGCGGCAGGAGCTCGTCCGAAACGCCGCGCAGGTACGCCTCGTGCCCGGAGGCCAGCGGTTCGAGGACGAACGTGCGGTCGAAACGCGGAGGATCGGCGGGCAGCGTCGGCGCGTAGACGTCCCAGCGCAGCAGCCGCGCCAGATGCGTGACGCGGGCGCCGGGCGGGATGCGGCCCCGGGTGAGTTCGCCCTTGAGGCCGGCCGGGAACGCGTCCACGATCACTTCGTCCGGCGCGGGCCCCGCGGTACCGGGGGCGCTCCGCACGACCTGCCAGCCGCCCGTGACACGCGCGTCACCGGCGAACGGCGACCCGGTCACCACGGTGACGGGCCCGTCCAGGCGCAGCGTGTGCAGGGCGGACCGCAGCCGGGTCAGGTGGCCCAGCCCGTCACCGGACGCGTAGCAGAGGATCACCGCACCGCGTCGAGGACGGCCAGGTAGCCGGCGGTCTCGGCGGCGGGGGTGAAATCGCGGCCGATGCGTTCCGCGCCCGCCGCGCCGAGCTTCGCCAGCTCCTCGTCGCCCGCCCGCGCGGCCCGGTCGATCGCCGAGCGGCAGGCGTGCGCGTCGCCGGCGGGGAAGGCGAACCCGATCTCGTCGTCGGCCACGTCCGCGAGGCCGCCCGCGTCCGAGGCGATCAGCGGGACGCCGAGCGCCGCCGCCTCCAGCGCGACGTTCGGCATCCCGTCGTAGAAGGAGGGCAGCGCGACCAGGTCGCAGCTCGCGTAGACGGCCGGAAGGTCGTAGCGCTCCAGGAACGGCATGGACGAGTGCGGTACCCCGCTCCCCGCGAGCCGCTCCGTCACGGACTCCTCCACCTCGCCGACCAGCAGCAGATGGAACGCCTCGGCGTGCCCGGACGCGGCCAGGGCGTCCAGGAAGAAGCCGACGCCCTTCTTGACCTTGAGCTGGCCGATGAGCCCGATCGTCCGGCGTCCCGGCCGGACGTTCCTCTCCCGCCAGGCGCGGCCCCGCTCCCGCTCGGACGGCAGGATCCGCCACTGCCCGGCGTCGACGCTGTTGGCGACGTGGGCGACCGCGGCGCCCGGAGCCAGCGCGGACACCAGCGGCGCGTGCGAGCGGGCGACGACGCACACCCGGGACGAGGCCCTCAGCGCGTCCGCCAGCACGCCCCGCCGCCGCATCGAGAACGCCCCCACGTCGATGTCGTTGCCGCGCAGGAGCGTGATCAGCGGCGCCTCCAGCAGCGCGGACAGGACGGGCGCGGCGAGCATCGCGTACGTGCCGCCGAACGCGACCACGTGGCTGTAGCCGGTGAGGTTCTCGGCCGTGACGGCCGTCCACAGCCGGCGCAGCGCGTGCTCGTGGTCGTCGCCGAGCGGCGCGGACAGCAGGCGCCCGCCGTGCTCGCGCGTGACGCCCCACGGGCGGGCGCGGCGGGTCAGGTGCGCGACGTCGACCTCGACCCCGGACGCGCGCAGCCCCCGCACGATGCGGTCGCACGACTGCGACATCCCGCCCCGGCTCGGCGGGTAGTGCTCGGTGATCCAGAGGACGCGGTGCGGTGGGCGTTCCGGCATCAGCTGTCCACGAACCCGGTGTCGTCGTCGGCGCCCCAGTCACCGCCGCCGTAGGAGTACTGGTCGCCCGGGTTGAACGCCCCGCGGTCGTACTCGTCGAACGACGCGTACCAGGAGGCGTCGCGGTACTCGCGCGAACTGCCGTGGTAGTACCGGCGCCGGTAGCCCTCCGCCCAGGAGGGGTCGTGCGGATCCTGCGCCTCGTACCCCTGGGCCGCCGCGCATCCGGGGCAGGTGCCGTCCGGACCGGCGTGCTCGGCGCACACGGCCTGCCCGCAGTGCGGGCACGCGGCCACCGCAGGCCGCCCGCAGCGCCCCAGGACGAAGAAGCCGGTGGTCATCGAACAGCGGTTCATCTGCTCCTCCTCGGGGGAGCGCCGGGCGGCGTCCACCGGAACGGCTCGGTCGACACGTTCAGGATCCGGCGGACCGCCGATCCGTTCTCCTCCGGCCCGTTCCACTTCCCGGACGCCCGGATCACCAGCCGCCTGCCCTGCTTGGACTGCACCTTGATGCGGCCCGGCGGCGGCGTCTCCGGCCGCTGGACGACCGCGTCCTTCGCCAGCCGCCGCGTGACCCTCAGCAACTGCACCGTCTTGGACTTGCTCTTGAACTTGATCTTGCCCCGGGGGTTGCGCTTGCGGTACTTGCGGTGCCGGATCCGGTCGGTCACCGACAGCTCCAGGACGCTGCCGTCCCGCAGCTCCGCCCGCATCCGCAGCCAGGGGTCGACGACGTACCACTGCTTCATCGACGTGATCGGCGGCCGGGCGGGCACCGGATGGGTGTCGCCCTTCTTCTCGGGCACCTTGGGGCCGCGCATGTCCGCCGCCACCGACAGCGTCCCGTCCGGCGTCATATCGGCCGCCAGCACCCGCAGCATCGGGACCAGGGTGCCCGGGACGCGCTCGTGCAGCCTCCATCTGCGCCGCCGGATCCCGGCCGCCTCGTGCTGGGCGAGGCTCTGGATGACCGGCTCCCACTCGTCCCGCCGCAGCGCGACCGAGAACGCCTGCTCCAGCGTCAGCGTCGCGTGCAGCGGATGGAACCGCCCGATGGCGGCCTTCTGCTTACGCCAGAACATGACGAACCACCTATCGCACCCGTTCTTCGGCGGCCGGTCCCGTGACCGTCCGGTAGACCTCGGCGAGGCGGGCGCGCGAGCGCGCCCAGGTCAGGGTCTCCTCGACCCGCCGCCGGCCCGCGCGTCCCAGCGAGGCGGCCTCCTCCGGATATTCCAGCAGGACCCGGACGGCCCTGGCCAGCTCGGCGGGGCGGTCCGCCGGGACGAGCCGGCCGTGCTCGCCGTCCGCCATCAGCTCCCGCACGGCGGGCAGGTCCGAGGCCACCACCGGCACCCCGGCCGCCATGGACTCGATCACCTTCAGCGGCGCGCAGCCCTGGTCGAGATTGCGGGCGCAGCCCGTCAGCGGGGCCACCGAGACCTCCGCGTGCGCCAGCCACGCCGCCACCTCGTGGTGCGGCAGCTCGAACCGCCAGTCGATCCGCTCGCCCACCCCGATCCGCTCGGCCAGCCGCCGTACCGGCCTGGCCCGCCGTTCCGGGACGGACGCGCAGACCACCAGCCGCAGATCGTCGAGATCCGCGAGCCTGGCGAACGCGCGCAGCAGCACGTCCAAGCCCTGCCAGGGCTGCAACGCGCCTACATAGACGAGGTACCGGGCCGGGGCGCCTTCCGGCCGCCCGGTCGCGCCGGGCGGTTCGGCCCCGTTCTGCACCAGATGGATCCTGCTCTCCGGGACGCCCAGGCCGCGCACGGCGTCCCCGATCACCCGGGACGGCACCACGACCGCGTCGCTGCGCTCCAGGCAGTACCGCTCCAGTTCGCGGATTTTGCCGAGCGTCGTGGGCGCGGCCCCGGGCCAGGTGTGGCTCATCTCGATGGACGGCAGCCCGTTGACCTCGTAGACGACCTTGTGGCGCCGTCCGTCCGGGACGGCCGGCAGCGCGCTCCAGGGGTCGCGGACGTGGCAGACCTCCAGCGTCCCGAGGTGCGGCTCCAGATGATCGGCGACCCATCCGGAGTACGCCTCCGCGCGGTCGATCAGGTTCGGCACCCGCGCGTCGAACCGCGCGATCTCCCGCGTCCCCTCCCGCTGGTACCGGGGCAGGTCACCGCCGCCGATGACGCCGAGCAGACCGCCCTCGAACCGCGTGAACAGCTCGTCGGCCATCTGCGCGATGTGCACCGCCGACCCCTTGCTCGACGGGAACCGGTCGAACGCGAGATACGCCGCCCTGTGCTTCACCCGACGCGCACCTCCCCGCGCACGGCGCGGTGCCAGGCGATCTGGTCGGCCAGCCCCTCCGCCAGCCCCGTCGTGGCGGTCCAGCCGAGCAGCTCCCTGGCGCGCCCGGCGTCGGCCCAGGTCCGCGCCGCGTCACCGGCCACCGGCGCCTCCCGCCGGATCTCCGCGTGGACGCCCAGGATCCCGGTCAGCGTCGCGATCGCGTCCCGGACCGCCACGGGCTCGTGGTGGCCGACGTTGACGGCGATGCCCGGCGGCAGGTCCTCGGCCGCCGCCGCCAGCGTCGCCGCCACCACGTCCCGGACGTGCGTGAAGCTTCGCGAGGCGCGCCCGTCCCCGAACACCGGGAGCGGACGCCCGTCCAGCGCCGTCTCCACGAACCGGGAGAACGCCATGTCGGGCCGCTGCCGGGGCCCGTAGACCGAGAAGTAGCGGAGCAGAACCGTCCGCAGCCCGTCGCCCGCGGCGGCCTCCGCGAGCCGCTCCACCTCGACCTTGCTGGCCGCGTAGGGGCTCGCCGGGTTCAGCGGATCGCCCTCCCGGTTCGGCCGCCGTCCCGCCGACCCGTACACCGACGAGCTGGACGCGACCACGACCTTCGGCCGCAGCGTCGCGGGCCTCCCCATGCATGCCGCGAGCAGCCGCCTCGTCGCCCGGACGTTGTCCCGCACGACGGCCCTCTCGGCACCCCACGAGTCGCGCACGCCGGGACGTCCGGCGAGATGGACCACGACATCCGAGGCGGCGACGGCGTCGAGATCGTCCACCGCCAGATCGACCTCGGCGGCGGCGACGCCCGCCGTGGAGGCGAGATCCGCCCACCTGCGCCGCGCGACCCCGGGCGCGAGCGAGCGCTCGGGCGCGTCGACGGCGAGCACCTCGTGCCCGGCGGCCGAGAGCGCATCGACCACATGCCCCCCGACGAACCCCGCCGCCCCTGTAACGACCACTCGCACCCGGGCACCTTATCCGCCACACCACGACATGGAC
>NZ_SMKH01000298.1 GCF_004348515.1 Actinomadura sp. KC345
GCCCCGGCCCCCAGCCGCCCTGGGGACCACCGCCCGGACCATCCCGGCCGCCGTCGCGGACATGGCGGGTGCTGCGGCTGGTCAACCCGTTCTTGGCCGTACGCCAGGTGTGCAGGCCGTCGCGGCCGGACCGGGTGGACGACCCGGCGGTGCGGAAAGTCCAGGTCCTGCGCGCGGTGGTCGGACTCCTCGCGTTCGTGTGGGTCCTGGTGTCGTACCGTCTCGCCTCGGACGCCAAGTCCGTGGCCTACGAGCGGGTCGACCAGGTCCTGACGTCCGCGGCCCTGCTACCGGCCACGTTTCCGATCGTCGTCGGCGCGTTCATCCTCGGAAGCCGTCCGCCTCACCGCCGTATGTATCTGCTGCGGACGCTGAAGCCGCTCGGGGCGCTCCTGGCACTGGGCGGCGCCCTCCTGTACTTCGTGCTGCTCGCCTCCGGGACACTGACCGGCGGCCCCATCGGGGAGCCTCCCGAGAATCCGTCCCCGTCCGACTACGCGCTGCTCATGTACTTCCTCTTCCTCGTCGTCCTGGGGCTGTGGGTATTCATATTCCTGTGCTACGGCATCGCCCTCACGCTGGTGCACATGCTCCGCACCGCCGACATTCACGAGGTCCTTCCCCCGGTCATCGCGATCGTCCTGGTCTGGGAACTCGCAGTCATGGAGCTGTTCTCCAACAACTATGACGGCGCCCCTCTAGCGGTACGGGCCGCGCTGATCCTCGGCGGTCCGGTGTCGGTCACATGTGTGGGCCTCTGGGAACTGCGCCGCCTCAGAACCCGCCACGGTCGCACACTGCGGCAGGCACTCGGCCGCTGACCCACCTCCGTGCGCGTTCGTTCCACCCGGCGAGACACTGGGCACCGCGTCGGCCAGGGGCCGGGCGTTCGCTCGACCGAAGCCGAACGGACAACCCGGCCGTTACCGGGGGCTGCTTTTCAGGACCTCTTTGCGATTGACGGTGTCGCCGCTGAGCTGCGTGGGGTGAAGGTAGGGCGCGGTGCCGCGGTCGGCGGTCTGCGCCGAGGTGATGGTGAGGTCGTAGTGAGCCCACACCATGGCGGCGTCGGCCAGGCGGCGTGCCGTGGCGCGGATGAGATGCACGTCCGGTGAACCGGGGACGATCAGCAGAACGGGCTCGCCGCGGTCCAGGTCGGCCGCGGTGGGGTCGTCGGGCCAGATCGCCACGCGCAGACAGCGATCGTCGATGACGCGCAGCTCTCCCCAGTCCGGAACGCAGATCCAGGGCCGGTCGTCCGCGGCACAGGTGATCATGATGACGGGACGCTGCCGCGCCTGGGAGCTCCTGATCGCGTCGATGGAGGTCGAGAGGACGTCGGGCGAGGCTGTCGTCGGCGCATCCGGCCTGCGTCGGAGGTTCGGTCGGCGCCGCTCGGGTGAGAACCAATCCAGAACCATATGGAACTTATGTTCGATACTAGTGGATGCGGATGACATGGCGCCATGTCGCCTGGTCGCCGGGCGGAGTCCTCGCTTATCCGAGGGCCGGGGTCGCCGGGCTTGATCTTCGGTAGGCGGTGGGACTCTTGCCGAAGGTTCTCTTGAATCGATGGGTGATCGCAGTAGGCAGGCGAGGATGGTGGCTTTGCCTGGCCATGGACAGGCCGGAATGGGTGCTGGGGTTGATGTAGTGGGTTCTTGATTAAAATGCGGTTGGGGTCGTGACTGGCGTCTTGGGATGGATGTAACCATCGGGGAGCGGCTCTCTTGCAAGATGTCGTGCCGTGCGCCTGGGCTTCTGAGGTCGGAGCGAGGAGGCGCGGCGCCGGTGCTGTATCTCGATTCCCCACTGCTTCCCATGGGTCGGCCCCGACTGATCGGGGTCGTCAACATCACTACCGACTCGTTTTCGGATGGCGGCAGGTTCCTGGACGCCGGAGACGCCGTGGCGCATGCCCGGCGATTGCGTGCGGAGGGCGCCGACGTCATCGAGCTCGGCCCCGCGGCGAGTCATCCGGATTCGCAGCAGGTGTCCGCCGAAGAAGAGATGCGGCGGCTGGCCGACGTCATCGACGAACTGGTCGCCGACGGCATTGCGGTGTCGGTGGACTCGTTTCGGTCCGAGACCCAGCGTTTCGCCGTCGCGCGGGGGGCAGCGTTCCTGAACGACATACAGGGCTTCCCCGACCCTGGCCGGTACCGGGAACTGGCGGGCATGAACTGTCGGCTCATCGTCATGCACTCCGTCCAGCGGACGGGCCCGGCCACCAAGATGCTGACCGATGCGGAAACGGTGTGGACGGGCATTGAGCGGTTCTTCTGCGAGCGCCTTGCCGCACTTCAGGCGGCGGGTGTCGACCGGGAGAGGCTGGTCATCGACCCCGGGCTCGGCTACTTTATCGGGCGCACTCCAGAGCCGTCGGTGATGACACTTTCGCGGCTGCGGACGCTGAAGTCCCGGTTCGGCCTGCCGGTCCTGGTGTCGCCTTCGCGCAAGTCGTTCCTTCGGGCGCTCACCGGGCGCGACCTGGCGCGTATCGGTCCCGCGACGCTGGCGGCGGAACTGCATGCCGCGCGACAGGGCGTGGACTTCATCCGCACTCACGACGTCGCCGCCATCGGTGATGCGCTGACGGTCTTCAAAAGTCTGGACGAACACAAGGGGCGGCCCTGATGAGTCAGCAAGAGGCGATCGTCGCGGTGCTGCGGAGAGGCGACCGGGTGCTGGTCATACGCCGAGGTCCACAGGCACGGCGGCCGGGATACTGGGCGCCGCTCAGCGGCAGGATCGAACCCGGAGAGACCCAGGAAGAAGCCCTCACCCGCGAAGTCCACGAGGAGGTCGGGCTGCAGGTCTCCCCACTGGCGAAGGTGTGGGAGTCGGAAACCGACGACCGGCGATTCCGCCTGCACTGGTGGACGGCCGAAGCCGAAACAGGCGCGGTGATTGCCGACCCGGGAGAGGTGAGCGACGCCCGGTGGGTCACCGCGGAAGAGTTCCTGACGATGGCCCCCGTCTTCCCCGCCGATCGCGAATTCTTCGAGGAAGTCTTCCCAAGGCTCTAACCGGGTGGAACCGCGCCGATCCAGCGGTGATAGGCGTCCACATCGACGTTGCTGCCGCACAGGATGGTGGCCACGTGTCGTCCGGCGAAGCGGTCGCGGTCTTCGAGGATCGCGGCGATGCCGAGCGCGGCCGACGGTTCGACGATGAGGCCCGCGTGGTCGAGGAGCATCCGCATACCGGCGATGATCGACGCCTCCTTGACCAGGACCGCGTCGTCGGCGACCAGGAGGAGGTCGTCCAGGACGTCCGGGATGGGACGCCGTCCCGCGACGCCGTCGGCGATGGTGTCGGTCGATTCGGTGGTGACGACCCGCCGCCCGCGCCACGAGTGCGTC
The DNA here is from genome assembly GCF_004348515.1 of Actinomadura sp. KC345. Lineage (GTDB taxonomy): Bacteria > Actinomycetota > Actinomycetes > Streptosporangiales > Streptosporangiaceae > Spirillospora. Next base: position 3,366 of record NZ_SMKH01000298.1, read on the forward strand.
ATCGCCGGTGCGCCCAGCGGCTGGACGCAGATCACCTCGACCTCGGGCGCCAGGGCCTTCACGACATGGCCCACACCGGTGGCCATCGCCCCGCCGCCGAGAGCGATGAGAACGGCATCGAACGACGGCGCGGTGTCCACCAGTTCGAGGCCGATGGTCGCCGCGCCCTCGCAGGTCTCGATGTCCAGGCTGTCCTCGACCAGCCGGATGCCGTCGTAACGCGCGATGGCCGCCGCCCGCTCGCGCGCCATGTCGAAGTCGCCGTCCACCAGCTCCAACCTGGCGTCCCGTGCGCGGATGCGGTCGAGCTTGGCCGCAGGCGCGGCGCGGGACGCCACGACGATGACGTCGAGCCCGCGGCGGCGGCCGGACCAGGCGAGCGCCTGGCCGAGGTTGCCCGCGCTGGCGCACACCACGCTGCGCGAGCCGCCGCCGGCGAGCAGGGTCGCGACGACCTCGGTGCCGCGTCCCTTGAAGCTGCGGACCGGGTTCGCCGTTTCGAGCTTGATGCTCACCGCGCACCCAAGGCCGGGCTCCAGCGCCTCGCAGCGGTACAGCGGAGTGTCGAGGAACACCGGGTCGATCACTCGGCGAGCCGCCCGGATCCGGGCATCGTCGAGACGCGTCTCCCTCACGACACCGGAGCGTAGTCCCGCCGATGCCATCACATTCTCGGCGAGGCGGGGCTCGCCGACCAACTCGGTGAACCGCCGGGCCAGGGTGGTGCGGGAAGCGTGCGCGGCGTCGGCGAGGGAGGCCAGCGTCCAGGGACGGGCCGGATCGGCGTGGACGGCCCGCAGGGCCGGGCCGACGACCGGGTCGCTCAGGGCCAGGTACCAACCGGGGCGTACCGCTTCGGGGCGGTCGAACCAGTCACGAAGCGTGCACACCAGCAGCCAGTCGAGCAGGCGGTCGAGGACGACCTGGCGGCCCGGCCGGCAGGCGTCCAGCTGGGCCTCCAGGTACCCGCGCATGGAGGCGCAGTCGTGGTCGTCCGCGACGACGAGCATCGGTGGCAGCACGGCGACCAGGCGGCGGGCGACCTCACCGGTCAGCCGGTACGAGGCGGTCAGCAGGACCGTCTCGTCCGAGCCGGCGGCACCGCCTTCGGTGCGCGGCGCGTCGGCGTGGGCGAACACGAACGGCTCCGGTCCGCGGACGACGGCGGCCTCGCCCGTCTTGACCGGTCGGGCGAGGTCGCCCTGTGTGAGCACGCCTTCGCCGCGCATGAGCACACACAGGCACACGTCAGCGGCGGGCCGTCGGTGAACCGCAGCCCACCCGGGTCCGTCAGCGAGGCGGTGCCGAAGGCGGCGCCCGCACCGCGGACGCCTTGCAGCAGGTCATCGAACGGGTCCACTTCATCACGATATAGCCGGACCCCACTCGGGACGATCGGGAAGGTCCGCGGAACGATCACCCATGCCCGACGCCCCTTCCGCCGGGTTGGCTGAGGCCATGGACGAGATCTTGGTAATGGCGGCGACGGGCAAGACCGGGCGCCGCGTGGCGAGCCGGCTGGGAGCTCAGGGCAGGCGGGTGCGGCGCGCCTCGCGCTCCGCGGAGGTGCGTTTCGACTGGACCGATCCCGGCACCTGGGAGAAGACCCTGGAGGGCGCACGGGCCGTGTACCTGGTCGCGCCCGACGATCCCGGGCCCGTCGGCGCCTTCGTCGAGCAGGCCGTCGGCAGCGGGGTCCGGCGGCTCGTGCTGCTGTCGGGCCGGGGGATCGAGCATGTCGGGCCCGACTTCGCGCAGGGCATGGCGGAGGCCGAACGCGCCGTGCGCGGTTCGGGCGCGGAGTGGACGATCCTTCGCCCGAACCAGTTCGACCAGAACTTCGACGAGGACGTGTGGCTCGCGCCGCTGCGGGCGGGACGGCTGGCACTGCCCATCGGAGCGACGCCCGAGCCGTTCATCGACGTGGAAGATGTCGCGGCGGCGGCCGTGGCGGCATTGACCCGGGACGGACACGCGGGACGTGTCTACGGACTGACCGGTCCGCGGGCGCTGACCTTCGGTGAGGCGGTCGCGACGATGGCGGGGGCGGCGGGACGGTCGATCGAGTTCGCCGAGCTGACGCCGGAGGCCTACCGGGCCGAACTCCTGGCGGAGGGCTGGCCCGAGGAGGCGGCGAACGCGATGAACGGCATGTTCGCGCTGCACCGGGCAGGACACCTCGCCGAAGCGACCGACGACGTCCACCAGATGCTGGGCCGCCCTCCGGCGCCCTTCGAGGACTACGCCGTACGAACGGCGGCGTCCGGCGCCTGGTCGCTCTGAGCATCGCTGCGGCCCTCGGGCCGCAGCCCCCTCGGGGCACCGGGTCGTACAGGAATGCGATATGGCGTCTCGCTTGACGGGATCAGGGGGGCTCGCTTACGGTTTGCGGGAGATCTTCCACCGTCGGGAGCACGCCATGATCCGAGCAGCCTCGCGAGGGCGCGGGCCCGGTGTGCGCGGTTACTCCGAGCCGTTGCGCGTGCGTCCTCCGCGTACCGGTATGCGTCCCGGTACGGCGGCGGGCCTTCCGCAGACGCCCTTCTAATTCGCGACGTCCGCAGCCCTTTCCAAGGGCCGCGGCGTCCCGTCCGCGGCCTGCCCTCCTTCCTGAACTGCGAGGCATCATGTCCACGACCGTCGACCTGTCCCCGATTTCCGGTCCGTCCGCCTGGCGCGGGGACGAGCTGGCCGGTTCCACCGAGTGGATCTACCACCTGTCCGACGCCGAGCGGGACGAGTTGCAGGCCATCGGCAGCCGCTTCGTCGCCGACGACCCCGACCTGCGTACGGTCACCGCCGACGACTACCCCCTGGACGCCTGTACCGGCCTGATCGAGGAGTGCGCCCAGCAGATGGACGCCGGGCGCGGCTTCATCCTGATCCGCGGCCTCCGCACCGAGGAGTACGGCGACACGGTCGCGGGCGCGATCTTCTACCTGATGGGCCTGCACCTGGGCTCGCCGATGCCGCAGAACCAGTACGGCGACGTGCTCGACCACGTCATCGCCACCTCGAACAAGACCATGGACGACCCGACGGCGCTTCCGTCGCGGGTGCGTGACCGGCTGCCGTTCCACTCCGACAGCTCCGACGTCGTCGCCCTGATGTGCCTGCGCGGCGCCCGTGCGGGCGGCGCGTCCAGCCTGGTCAGCGGCACCACGATCTACAACGAGATCCTGCGGCGCCGCCCCGGCCTCGCGCCGCTGCTGTTCGAGGAGTGGCACTGGGACTGGCGCCGGCAGGACCCCGACGCCCCCGCCGACACCTACACCTCGCCGATCTGCAGCTACGTCGACGGCGTCTTCAGCACCTACGCCGGCGCCCAGATGATCTTCACGGCGCAGGAGTACCCGGAGGTGCCGCGGCTGACCGAGGCGCAGATCGAGGTCCTCAACCTGTTCGACGAGATCGCGCAGGAGCCCGGCCTTCCGCTGGACATGGACTTCCAGCCCGGCGACGTCCAGTGGCTCCTGAACTACGCCGCCCTGCACTCGCGCACCGAGTACGACGACTACCCCGAGCCCGAGCGGCGCCGCCACCTGCTGCGGCTGTGGCTGCGGCGGGAGGTCGGACGGCCGATGGTGCCCGGCTTCGGCAAGAACGTCATCAACACGCCCGATGGCAAGGCCAAGGAGCCCCTGCCCGGCGGCCGCTTCCAGATCGCCGACGCGGTCGTTCCCAACGAGTCCTGGGGCCTCTGACCCCTCTCAGCGCGTGGCCCCGTCCCAGGAGCGGTGTGGACGGGGCCACGGCGTCGTCAGGGCGAACTCGCGCTCGCGCGGCACCACCGGCGGGTGGCGGGGAGCGAAGCCATGACCACGGCGGCGACCGCCAGGACGGCCGCCAGTGGGCAGAGGAAGAAGAGCATCACGGAGTACAAGGCGAACGAGTCGGCGTCCGCCCCGGTGAGGAAGAACTGCACGCTCACACTCGTCAGGTGCAGGGCCGCCACGCCGCCGGTCATCGCGACCATCCGCCGCCCGGCCTCCTTGCGCTGGAAGAGCCACAACGCGCCCGTGGCGAGGACGGCCACTTCCACGATGACCGCCATCAGGTTCACCCCGATCAGCACCCAAGGCGCACCGGGCTCTCGGAAGGAGTCGACGGCCATGAAGATGACCAGCAGGAGTCCGAGAATGCTCAGCAGGGCGAGCGTGCCCGCAGCGGTCGCGGTCACGCCGCCGCGGTCGGCCGTCGGCTCCGTCCGCCCATACGCCTCCCGCTGACCGGTCGCCGGCCTTGTGTCGCCCCCGCGCCATGGGGGCGTCGTCCAGTCGGCGGAGGCTGAGAGGGGCCCCAGGGCGCGCAGGCGTCCGGCGACGGTGGCCGCGTCCTTGGGCCGGTCGCCGGGGCGTTTGGCCAGCAGTTCCAGGATCAGGGCGCTCAACCGGTCGTCGATGTCGGGCCGCAGCGATCGCGGTGGCGCCGGGGCGCGGTTGAGGTGCTGGTGCAGGACGGAGCCGACGCCTGACCCGGTGTCCACCCAGGTGGTTCCGGTCAACAGGTGGTACAGGACGCAGCCGAGCGCGTACAGGTCGGTGCGTTCGTCGACGTCACGGCCTTCGATCTGCTCGGGCGCCATGTAGAGCGGAGTCCCCGCCGCCGACCCGCTGGCGGTGATCCTGGTGGCGTCGGCGAGGCGGGAGATCCCGAAGTCGCAGACCTTGACCCGGCCGTCGTCGGTCAGGAAGAGGTTGGCCGGTTTGATGTCGCGATGCACCACCCCTTGCCGGTGGGCGGCGGTGAGGGCGTCGAGGATCTGCACGGCCCAGTCCGTCACCTGCGCGACGGGCAGCCCGGCCGGATGCGCGGTCAGCACCGAGGCGAGGTCGCGCCCCTGCATCAGCTCCATCACCAGGAAGAAGAGGCGCAGCCCTCCGTCGGTGTGCTCGTCGATGTCGAAGACGGTCGTGACGCCGGGGTGGTTCACGGTCGCGGCGTTCTCGGCCTCCCGCCGGAACCGGGCCACCTCCGTCCCGTCGGCGGCGCCGCTCAGCGGCAGGATCTTCACCGCCACCGGGCGGCGCAGGCGCTGGTCGACGCCCCGCCACACCTCGCCCATCCCGCCCCGGCCGAGCATGTCCTCCAGCCTGTAACGTCCAGCCAGCACAAGGCCGCTGCGCATCGACTCTCCTCAGCCTGGGGGCGCCGAAGCTCGTTCGGCAGCTGGATCCGGGGGCGGGATCCGAGCGTCATCGACGCGCGAATGCCTCACGGCAGCTTAATGACCGGAGCGCGCAAGGCCCCACCGACCCGGTCGTGCGGACGGGCCGCGTCCTCACCGCAGGAACACGCCGTACTCGGCGATCCGCGGAGTGAGCGCCGGGGGGAGGTCGGCCATCAGTGACACTTCCTCGGCCGAGACGAAGCCGCCCGTGTCGGCACGGACGCGGACGATGCGGTCGGCCAGTTCGGGCGTGATCCCCGGAATCCCCGACAGCGCCGGCGCGGGGGCGTGGTTGACGTCGATGAGCCCGCCGTCGTCGAAGGAGCGCTGCAGGTCGGGACGGCCGATCCCCATCTCCACCGCCAGCGCCGGGTCGCGGCTCGCCATCTCGGCCGCCCGGACGCGCAGTTCCCGGCGCCGCTGCGCCTCCCCCTCGGCGAGCGCCAGGGAGTCCATGAGGGTTTCCCGCGGGCTGAAGACCTTGCGGCGGATGGCCAGCGCGTGGCCCGTGCCGACGGTGACCAGGGTCAGGAAGGACGCCGCGAACAGCGCGTCGCCGGTCGTGCCGTCCTCGGCCCCCGCCGTGACGAACCCGAGGATGACGAGCGCGAGATAGATCGGCTGCACCAGCCACAGCAGGACCGACCGAAGCCGCACGGCCGCGATGAACATCGTGATGGACGTGCCCATGCCCAGCGTGTAGATCGGGCTCAGCGCCCAGATGTAGCTGCCAATGGTGCGTCCGGGTCCGAATTTCTCCATGACTACCTCCACCGTCCCATCTGAGGGACGCAGGTCGGTACCGCCCGGTTCACTCTCGGGAGAGGATCCGCTCGTACAGGCGGGAGTAGGCCGCCAGGGAGTCCAGGTCGAGCACGTCGCGCCTCGGG
>NZ_SMKH01000299.1 GCF_004348515.1 Actinomadura sp. KC345
ACCCCGGCGACGCCGAGCACGGCCATGACGAGGGCGGGGCGCGCACGTCCGTAGCGGGTGACGGCCGCGCCGGTGGCGAGCGCCGCGATGACCTGGGCACCGGTCGCCGCGGAGGTGACGAGCGCGATGCGGTCGGTGGACCATCCGGCGGACAGCAGCATGGCGGGCTGGACGGCCGTCGCGAGCCACTCGCCGACGGCGAAGACCGGGATCACCAGCAGTGCCCACGCGGCGGCCCGGCGGTCCCGGAACAGCGCGTCGAGCAGCCGGGGCCGGGCGCCGCGGCGTCCGGGCCGTCCGGCTCGGGCGGTTCGGGGATGCGGGTGAGGACGGCGAGGGGGATGAGGTAGACGGCGGCGAGCGCGAGGAGCGTGACGGTCCACCCCGCGTGCGAGTAGAGGAGGAGGGCGCCGCTGAAGCCGATGAGGAGCGAGGCGGAGGCCGATGCCATCTGCACGCCGTTGCGACGCCGTGCTCGCTGCGCGGCAGGAGCCGCACCACCAGCCCGTTCAGCGCCGTGTCGTGGAACACCGACAGGCCCAGGAACACGATCGTCAGGGCGAGCGGCGGCGGCAGGTCGGCGACCGGGTCGAGCGCGGCGAGTGCGGCCAGGGTCGCGATCAGCGGTGGCTGCGTCAGCAGCAGCCAGCCCCGGTAGCGGCCGAACCTGGAGGGGCGGGCGCGGTCGACGGCCGGGGCCGTGAGGAACCGCAGGAAGTACGCCGCGCCGAGCATGTTGATCGCGGCGACGGTTCCGGGCGGCACGTCCCGGGCGAGCAGGATCGTGCCGAGGGTGAGGAAGAAGAAGGAGTAGCCGGTGTTGGCGACCAGGTAGAGGGCGCCGACGACCGCCAGGGTGCGCCCGCGCGGTGCGGGCGCGCCGCCGGCGGTGTCGGCTCGGTGCGTTGCGGTCACGGGCGCGGCACCGGGGGGCCGGACGACGTGATGTGCCAGCTCCGCGTGTGCTCGTACTGGTCGTAGAGCCGGGCGAAGGTGCCGCCGCCGGCCCGGAGGTCCGCCGGACGTCCGGTCTCGGTGACCCGGCCGTCCTCGAGGGCGACGACGTGGTCGGCGGCGGCCAGCGTGGCGGGCCGGTGCGCGATCACGACGACGGTGCGGTCCGGGTCGCGGGCGAGGCGCCCGATGGCCTGTCCGATCGCGCTCTCGCTCTCCGGGTCGAGCGCGGACGCGGCCTCGTCGACGAGGACGATCCGGGCGCGCTTGAGGAACGCGCGGGCGATGGACACGCGCTGCCGCTCGCCGCCGGACAGCTGCGCGCCGCCCTCGCCGACGCGCGTGGCCCAGTCGTCCGGGAGCCGGGCGACGACCTCGTCCAGGCGGGCCTCGCGGGCGGCGGCGTCGAGGTCGGCGCGGGTGGCGTCCGGGCGGGCCGGCCGCAGGTTCTCCTCGATGGTCGTGTCGAACAGGTAGACGTCCTGGAAGACGATCGCGATGTCGTCGAGCAGGGCGGCGTGCTCGTAGTCGCGGACGTCCCGGCCGCCGACACGGACGTGACCGGAGCCGGTGTCGTGGAACCGCGCGACGAGCCGCGTCACCGTCGCCTTGCCCGATCCGGACGGCCCGACGAGCGCGGTGGTGCTCCCCGCGGGGCAGCGGAACGACACGCGGACAGTGCGGGCGCCGAGGCGTCCCCGTAGGCGAAGGTGACGTCGTCGAACTCGATGGCGGCGTCCGCGGCGCGGCGCACGGGGTGCGGTGCCCGCGGCAGGGCGGGGGTGCGCAGGACGGCCTCCTCCCGGCCGACGTTGTTCACCATCGCCCGCAACGCCCCGTCCAGCTCGATCAGCGTGCCGAGCGGCTCCAGAAACCGGACGGCGAGGACGAGCAGCGCGACGGTGTCGGGGACGCCGAGGCCCCCGGAGACCAGCAGGTGCGCGCCGAGCACCAGGACGGCGACGAATCCGGCCATGACCACGCCGGTGAAGCTGAGGTCGGGGTACATCGCCTGGTTGAGGCCGCGCCGGTAGCTGCTGCGGTGCTCGTCGAGGGCCTCGCGCATCCGGTCGCCGCCCGTCCCGCCCCGGCCCGCGGCGCGCAGCACCGGCTGCGCCTGGCCGACCTCGATCGCGCGGCCCGCGATCTCGGTGGCGGCCGCGTGCAGGTCCTCGTCCGCGGCGGCCGAGACCCGGCCGGACCAGCGCAGCGTCGCGTACGCGAACGGCGCGACGGCGACGAACAGCAACGCGAGCCGCCAGTCGACCGCGAAGGTGACGCCGACGATGGTGACGGGCACGAGGACGGACGTCAGGGCGGGCTGTCCGATCGTCACGGCGAGCGTGCCGATGGCTCCGGCGTCCGTCGTGATCGTGCGGGCGAGCCGTGCCTTGCGCTCGGTCGTGAACCAGCCGAGCGGCAGCGTCGTCGCGTGCTCCATCAGCCGGTGCCGCAAGCGCGCCGTCATCTGCATGGCGGCGGCGAAGCCGACCGGGACGGCCAGCACGGTCAGCACCGCGTGCACGGCGAGGCCCGCGCCGCCCGCGACGAGCCACGGAAGGGCCGCGCCGACGTCGGGTTCGGGTCGCAGCAGCGCCCGCAGGATCGGGACGAGGGCGCCGAGCAGCAGGCCCTGCAGGACGGCGAGGACGGCGGTGAGCGCGCCCAGCCGGAGGATCAGCCCGGGGTGCGGCAGCAGCCGGTACAGCTTGCGGATCATGTGTCGGCTCCGTTCCGCTGGGCGCGCCACATGCGGGCGTACAGCCCGTCGCGGGCGATGAGGTCGTCGTGGACTCCGGTCTCGGCGACGCGCCCGCCGTCCAGGACGACGATCTGGTCGGCGCCCCGGACGGTGTGCAGGCGATGCGCGATGACCAGCACCGTCTTGCCCGCGGCAAGAGTGGACAGGGCCTCCTGGACGGCGTCCTGGCTGTCGGGGTCGAGTGCCGCGGTGGCCTCGTCGAGGATGACGACGGGCGCGTCCGACAGGATCGCGCGGGCGATCGTCAGCCGCTGGCGCTCGCCGCCCGACAGCCCGGCGCCGTCGGTGCCGAGCACGGTGCCGTAGCCGTCCGGGAGCCGCTCGATGACGTCGTGGATCTGCGCGGCCTCCGCCGCGCGCCGCACGTCCCGGAGGTCGGCGTCCGGCCGTCCCACGCGGATGTTCTCGGTGACGGTGTCGCGCAGCAGCGCCACGTCCTGGAACACCAGCGACATCGACGACAGCAGCACCCCGGCCGGGATCTCGCGGACGTCGGCGCCGCCGATCCGGATCGCGCCGCCGGTCACGTCGTAGAACCGGGGCAGCAGGCTCGCGATGGTCGACTTGCCCGCGCCGGACGGCCCGACGAGCGCGGTGACGGTGCCCGGTTCGCACACGGCCGTGACGTCGCTGATCGCGTCGGTGGTGCCGTCGTAGGAGAACGACACGCGGTCGAACTCGATGCGGTGGCCCGCCGGGATCCGCGGCGCGGCCGGTTCGGGCAGCGGCTCCCGGGACAGCAGGGCGTCGATGCCGGTGGCGGCCATCCGTCCCTGCCGCAGGCCCTGACCGCCCTGGATGGCCGGGACGATCGGCGTCGGCAGGCCGATCCCGACGATGAGGAACGGCGGCAGGTCGGCCGCGGGGAGCCCGCCGGACGCGACGAGCGGCGCCCCGGCGGCCAGGACCGCGGCCAGGACGGCGGGCTCGCAGGCCAGCAGGCGCGAGAGGGCCGAGCTGATCCGGGTCTCGGCGACCCAGACGCGCATCGCCTCGGTGTGCTCGGCGACCGCGTCCTCGAAGCGGCCGAGGGCGGTACCGCCGCCGCCGAACGTCTTGACGACCGTGATCCCGTCGGCGTACTCGACGACGGTGGTGTTGATGCGTCCGGTGGCCGCGGCCAGCCGGGACAGGTGCGCGGACATGGAGCGCATCGCGACCCGGTAGGCGGCCAGCATCGCGGCGGGGACCACGGCGGTGACCAGCGCCATCCGCCAGTCGACGGACGCGAGGTAGGTCAACCCGACCGCCATCGCCGTGACCGCGCCGACCAGTTTCCTGAGCGAGTGCGCGATGAGCTGGTGCATCTCCTCCAGGTCGTCCGTCATGGCCTTCTTCACCCGGCCGGACCCGGCGGCGCGGAACCAGCCGAGCGGCAGGACGCCCAGGTGGTGGACCATCCGGACTCGGATGTGGTGCAGGATCGCGGCGTCCGCGTAGTGTCCGAGGCGAGAGCGGCGGTCGTCGCGTCCGGCACGGCCGACCTGGAGGCCTGGCAGCGCACGATGCGCGCCGAGATCGACCGTCTGGACGAGCGGGTCGAGCGGCTCACCGCCGCCCGCGACTACCTGAACCATCTCCTGCGGTGCGAGGACGACGACATCATCCGGTGCTCGTACCTCGACGCCGAACTGGAGACCCGCACGCCGCTCGGCCGCCGCGCCCGCACCGATCTCGTCGCGGCGGCCCGCGCCCGTGACGTAAAGACGGATGCCGCGCGTGACGAAAAGGCCGAGCGGGTCTGCCCGTCCTGCGGCGGGGGCGTCGAGCGGCCCGTGCGCGGGCGCCCGCGCACGTACTGCTCGTCCGGCTGCAGGCAACGCGCCTACCGCACCCGCCACCGCCGAGACGGGACCGCTTCGTAGACGCGACCGACCATGCGTTCGGTCCCGGCGGCGCCCGCCGGACAGGCGGGACGAGGGCGAGGTCGTGGGCGCTTCCGAGCCGGTCGGCGGGCGGGTCTCAGCGGCTCAGCGTGGTCTCCTGCTTCACGCGCGACAGTTTCTCGGGATTGCGGACGATGTACAGCCCGGTGATGAGGCCGTCCTCGACCCGCATCGCCACGACGGCTTCGACGGTTCCGCCGAGCCGGATGACGAGCCCTGGGCGGCCGTTGATCCCGACGGCTTCGGCCGTCACCCCGGCGGTGAAGTTGCGCATGCCTGTGGACAGCAGCTGCGCCACCTTCCCGGCCCCCACGATGGGCTTCCTGATGGCCTGCGTGAGTCCGCCGCCGTCGGTCAGGAGGACGATGTCCGGTGCGAGGACGTCCAGCAGATCCTGCAGGTCGCCGGTTTCGGTGGCCCGCTGGAAGGCGCGGAGCGCGGCCCGGGTGTCGGTGGGGGAGGCGACGTCGCGTGGCCGGCGTGCGGCGATGTGCGCCCGCGCTCGGTGGGCGATCTGCCGGACCGCGGCGGGGCTCTTGCCGACGGCTTCGGCGATCTCGCCGTAGGCCAGGTCGAATACCTCGCGCAGGACGAACACCGCCCGCTCCGTCGGCGCGAGCGTTTCGAGCAGGAGCAGCATCGCCATGGAGACGCTGTCGGCGAGTTCGACGTCCTCGGCCACGTCGGGCGAGGTCAGCAGCGGTTCGGGCAGCCACGGCCCGACGTAGGACTCCTTGCGCCGGCCGAGCGTCCGCAGCCGGTCCAGCGCCTGGCGCGTGGTGATCCGCACCAGATAGGCGCGCCGGTCCCGGACCGTGTCCAGATCGACGCCCGCCCACCGCAGCCAGGTCTCCTGCAGGACGTCCTCGGCGTCGGCGGCGGAGCCGAGCATCTCGTAGGCGACGGTGAACAGCAGGTTGCGGTGGGCCACGAATGACTCGGTGGCCGGGTCCATGCGGCCGTCCGCGGGCCTTCCCGTCGCGTTCCCTTTGCTCATCGCCCGGCTCCCCTCATCGCCTCCCGCCCGTCCCCTATGCACAAGACGGCGGTCGCCGCCGCCGTGTGACACCCGTGTGCGGTGGGCCATGTCACATGCCTCGCGCTGTCACAGGCGCCGGGGCGCCGCCGTCTCGTGCTCGTCAGGACACCGCGCGAACGGTCCGCGCGGCACGGACCACCATGAGTGAGGACGGATCCATGGCCACCACTGAGGCACCGGCGGGCGATTCGCGCCGTTGGGCCGTGCTGCTCTTCATCGGGCTGGCCCAGCTCATGATCATTCTGGACGCCACCGTCGTGAACATCGCGCTGCCGTCCCTCCAGCGGGATCTCGGAATCTCCGACGGAGACCGGCAATGGGTCATCACCGCGTACACGCTGGCATTCGGCAGCCTGCTGCTGCTCGGCGGCCGGATCGCCGACTACACCGGGCGCAAGCGGGCCTTCCTGATCGCGCTGCTCGGCTTCACCGGCGCCTCCGCCCTGGGCGGTGCGGCGAACGGCTTCGAGACGCTGCTGGTCGCCCGTGCCCTCCAGGGCGGGTTCGGCGCGCTGCTCGGCCCGGCCGCGCTGTCGCTGCTGACGGTGACGTTCACCGAGCCGAAGGAGCGGGCCAAGGCGTTCGGGATCTGGGGCGGCATCGCCGCCGGCGGCGGCGCCCTCGGGCTGCTGGTCGGCGGGGCGCTGACCGAGTACCTGGACTGGCGCTGGTGCCTGTACGTCAACATCCCGATCGCGCTGGCCGCGGCGATCGGCGGGCAGGCGGTCCTGACCGAGTCGCGGCGCGCGGGCGGGACCCGGTTCGACATCCCCGGCGTGCTGCTGGTGACCACCGGGCTCGTCGCGATCGTGTACGCCGCCGGGCGGGCCGAGTCCGACGGGTTCGACTCGGCGGCGGTCATCGGCCTGCTGGCCGCCGGCGCGGTCCTGCTCACCGTGTTCGCCTACGTGGAGAGCCGGGTGGCGCAGCCGCTGCTTCCCCTGCGCGTCATCGCCGACCGCACCCGCGGCAGCGCCTACCTGGCCGTGGGCGTGGTCGTCATCGGAATGTTCGGGGCGTTCCTCTTCATGACCTACTACATGCAGGTCGTCAAGGGGTACTCACCGGTCAGGACGGGTGCGGCCTTCCTCCCGATGACCGCGGCGGTGCTGCTGGCGGCCGGCGGGCTCACCACCCGGCTGCTGCCCAAGGCGCCGCCGCGTGCGCTCATCGTCCCCGGGATGCTCATCAGCTCCGGCGGGATGCTGTGGCTGCTCACTCTGGAGCCCGGTACCGGCTACGCGGGCGGCGTGCTGGTCGCGCAGCTCCTGTGCGGCTTCGGGGCCGGCATGATCATGCCCGTGGCCCTCAACTACGCCACCCGCGGCGTCGACGAGGGGGACTCGGGCGTGGCCTCGGCCACCGTCAACACCGCGCAGCAGGTCGGCGCCTCGATCGGCATCGCGGTGCTCAACACGATCGCCGCCGCCGCGACCGCGGACCATCTGGCCTCGCACGGCACGACCCCCGGCATCGCCCGGCAGGCGGCGGTGGAGGGCTTCGCGGCGGCCGGCGCCTGGGCGGCGGGGATCATCGTGGTCGGCGCGCTGGTCGTCGGCTTCCTGATGAACACCCCGCGCCCCGAGCCCCGTCCCGCCACCGGGGAGGACGAGGCGATCGAGGCGCTCCTCGCCCGTCCCTGACCTTCGACCGGACGGGCCCCGGTCCACCGCACCGGCGGGCCGGGGCCCGCACACCGGACGCCGCCCCGCAGGGCGCGAGCGGAATCCGCCGGAGGGAACTCGGACGCGCGCCGCGCGCGTCTGAGGTCTGGTAGACGCGCACGGTGTCGCCGAGCCCGGACGTCCGCGCGCGTTCGAGGGCGAGCGGGCCGCCGTTCCGAAACCCTGCCACAGCGTGGGATCGGGTCGAGCCCACCGGTTGGTCGGTTACACTCGACTCGATTCGATCTCGCAGCGGCGGGACGTGGAGTCCGCCCCGGACGCCGGCGTGCGGCGGCGCATGGCGGAGCGACCAGGGGCTTCCTCTCGGGAAGGACGAGCAGAGTGATCGGCAGCAGTTCGGAGCGGAGGCGCGTGCGGTATGCCTAGGCCGTCGCGCCGCGTCGATGTGCGCGCCACCGCCGCGCGCATCTTCCGCGAACACGGATACCTCGCCGCGACCATGGACCAGATCGCCGACGAGGTCGGGCTCAACAAGGGGACCCTGTACCACTACTACCCCTCCAAGAGCGCGATCCTGTACGAACTGCTGTCCGAGCAGGTCGACGTCACCCTGGAGATGCTGGCGCGAGTGCCGCTGACCGGCAGCAGCACCGAGCGGATGCGCTTCTTCGTCCGCGAGCAGGTCGCACATGTCGCCACCAGGCACGACGAACTGGTCGTGTTCTTCCAGGAGGTCCCGTGGATGGACCAGCGGCTGTCCGCCGAGGACGCGCGGTCGATCCGGCAGCGGATCTACCGCTACGAGGAGTTCGTGAAATCCCTCCTGGCCGAGGGCGTGCGCACCGACGAGTTCCGGCCGCTCGCGCCGTCGACGACCCTGTACTCGATCATCGGGATCCTCGCCTACGTGCCCAACTGGTATCGCCGTCCGGAGGACGGCACGGACGACCTGATGGTCGAGGAGGTCACCGACTTCGTGATGGGCGGCATCTGCGCCGGACGGCCCGAGAAGCCGGCCGCCGGCGCCCGCCGCGGTTCGCGTACCTGACGTCCGCGGTCCCCGCGGCGGGGCGCCTCGCTCATCGTCGGGGCTTATCCGTCTCCAGCATTGCCAACCAACTGGATGGTTGGTTAACCTCCAGGGAGCCGTAGGGCCGTCGCCGTTCCGGCGGCCGCCCGCTCGGGACGACGAGCGGCGCAGCCTGAGTGTGAGGAGCCGGAGTCCATGGACACCGTGATCGAGGTCGGCGGCCGGTGGGGGAGTGCCGGAGCGGTCCAATGAGTTCTTCGGCCGAGCGCGGCGCCGCCTCCGCGTGCGGCGCCGCGGACGTCCCGGCCGGTGGGCCTGCGCTGAGCCCGCACTGGGCCGCGTGGAGCAGGGCGGCGGCCGAACGGGCCGCGGACGGTTGGCCCGCGATGATCGACGAGCTGCGCGCGCTCCAGGACGCCGCCGCCGGTACCGTCCCCCCGGCGGACGTCGTGCGGGAGGCGAGCGCGCTGCTCGCCCGGGCCCGGGAGCTGCTGGAACCGCACCGGGCCGCCGCGGAGGACCAGATCTTCGGCCGGCTGCTGGGTCTGCCCGGACGGGGGCAGACCCTCACCCCGCCGCTGTGGATCGCCCGCCACGCGGACGACGAGATCACCGCCGCCACCTGGTTCGGGCCCTTCCACGCGGGCAGCAACGGCGCGGCGCACGGCGGCGCGGTCTCCCTGATGTTCGACGACGCGCTCGGCCGGGTCGCGGACCTGGGCGAAAGGCCGCGATCGCGCACCGCGTACCTGCACGTCGACTTCCGCAGCATCACGCCGCTGCGGCGTCGGCTGGCGGTCAGGGTGCGGATGACCGAGCAGGAGGGACGCAAGCGGTACCTGCGAGGAACGCTGCACGACGGCCCGCGCCTGTGCGCGGAGGCGACCGGACTCTTCGTGGAGATGCTCCCGGGTCAGCAGTAAGCGCCGCCCGGCCGCGGGGCCTGTGCCAGACCGCTCCGGGGACGAGCGCTAGGAGCGGTCGTTCAGCACCTCTTCGATGGTGACCGGGGCCGAGGG
>NZ_SMKH01000029.1 GCF_004348515.1 Actinomadura sp. KC345
GGTCAACGCTGCCCCGGTCAACGCCGCCCCGGTCAACGCCGCCCCGGTCAACGCTGCCCCGGTCAACGCTGCCCTGGTCGAGGCCGCCTTCGCCGACTTCCCGCCGCAGGACTGGTACCGGGCCTACGCCCGCGCCGCCGGCGCCGAGCTGGCCGTCGCCGCCGGGCTCCCGGACGCGGCGGACCGGCTCGCCGCCGCCTCGGACGCCGCCGCCGAGAACGACTGGGCCGCCGCCTGCCTCTCCCGCGCCGCCGGCCGCCTGCACGACGACATGGACGAGCTGTCCGCCGCCGCCCAAGCCTGGGAGCGCATAGGCGCACGCTACGAACGCGCCTGCACCCTCCTCCTGATCCCCGCCCGCGCGTCCGAGGCCCACACCGACCTAGCCGCCCTCCGCACCCCCTGAGCGCCGCAAGTCGACGAAGCGCTCGGCCGGGGCGGTCGTGGGCTCGTGGCCGCTTGTCAGCCGAGGACGAGGGTGGCGGCGTGTTCGCCGATCATCATGCTCGGGGCGGCGGTGTTGCCGCCGGTGATGCTCGGCATGATCGACGCGTCGGCGACGCGCAGGCCGTCGATTCCGCGGACCCGCAGCGCGGGGTCGACCACGGCGCGCTCGTCGGCGCCCATGCGGCAGCTGCCGACCGGGTGGTAGACGGTCGTCGCCCGGTTCGGCAGCTCCCTGGCCATCGCGGCGCGGTCGGGGAACTCGGGGCCGGGCGACAGCTCGGCGCCCACCCCGCCGGAAATGATCTTGTTGGCCATGATCTCGCGGACGAGCTCGATCCCGTCCAGCAGCAGCCGCGCGTCGTCGGGCTCGCCGAGGTAGCCCGGGTCGATCACCGGTGCGGCGGACGGGTCGGCGGACGCGAGCCGCACCGTGCCGCGGCTCTTCGGGTAGATCAGCGTCGGCATGATCGTGAGGGCGGAGCGCTTGTCGACCTTGTGCCGCGTCGGCGCGTCCTGGTTGGGGAACGGGTACGACCACGGCAGCGTGTGGATCTGCAGGTCGGGGATGTCGCCGGCCTGCGGGCTGCGGACGAACCCGACCCCCTCGAAGACGCTGCGCGCCACCCAGGTGCCGCCGCGCGTCCACTCCTTCGCCACGCCCGACGCGAAGTAGGGGGCGGTGCCCCGGTGGCGGGCCGTGTCCATGAGGAAGGTCATCGGCACGAACATGTGGTCGTGGAGGTTGTCCCCGACGGGCAGGTCCGCGTGGACGTCGATGCCGTGCTCCCGCAGGTGCGCGGCCGGGCCGATCCCGGACAGCATCAGTAGGTGCGGCGAGCCGAACGCCCCGGCGGCCAGGATCACCTCGCGGGACGCCCGGATCGTCCCGCGCCCCTTCCCGGTGAGGATCTCCACGCCCGTGGCGCGCCCGTCCCGGACCGTCACGCGTTCCACCGCCGCCTTGGTCAGGACCGTCAGGTTCGGCAGGCCGTGGTCGTCGAGGTAGCCGACGGACGAGCTGTAACGCAGCCCCCCGTCGACGCTCTGCTGGAAGATCGACGCGCCGTCCTGCACCTCTCCGTTGTAGTCGTCGTTCCGCTTCACCCCCGCCGTCTCGGCCATCGCCTCAAGGAACGCCTCGGACGCGGGCGTGAGGTCCCGCTGGCGGGTCACCCGGATCGGACCGCCCGCGCCGCGCAGGCCGGTCTCGCCGTCCTCCCAGCTCTCCATCCGCTTGAAGCTGGGGAGGACGTCGTCGTAACCCCAGCCGGTGCAGCCGTCCGCCGCCCAGTCGTCGAAGTTCCTGCGGTTGCCGCGCACGAACAGCATCCCGTTGATCGACCCCGAGCCGCCGAGCACGCGGCCCCGGGTCTGCGGGATCCTCCGGCCGAGCGCGTTCTCCTGAGGGGCGCTGTAGAAGCCCCAGTCCAGCCGCTTCTTCAGTTGCGGGACGTTGTGGAAGACCGCGATGAGACCGGGCTTGCGCACCATGGGGGACCTGTCGGGCCCGCCCGCCTCCACGAGGACGACGTCCGCCCCCGACTCGGCCAGGCGTTTCGCCAGCACGCACCCCGCGCTGCCGGCCCCCACGACGACGTAATCAGCGGTCTGCTCCATGCGCGTTCCTCTCAACGGCCGCCGATACGGGGCGGCCGACCGTGCGGACCCGCGCCTGGCCCGATGATCCCCAACGGCCCGACGGTAGAAGCTCCGCGGCGCCCCCGCGGGAGAGGTCCCATTGACCGGAACCTTCCGGCTACTCGTAGGGGTTGCCGGGCTTGTCGATCTTCTGGACGGAGCGGGCCCGGAGCGTGTGCACGACCGTCCTGTCGCGGCGGGCCGGCGGCTCCCAGACGCCCACGACCCGGACCCACGAGTCGGCGGGCGGCTGCGGAAGGCCGCGCACCTTGACCGGGAACGGGACGGCGTCGCCCGCGCAGCAGGCGATCTTCATCCGGATGAGCTGCCAGCCGGCCTGGCCCCGCCCGGCCGGTCCCACGAACCCGGTCAGCCGCACGGGGACGCCCGCGAGCGTCGCCGGATCACCGGTCTGGGCCACGTGGGCGCGGCCGAGGAACTCGCTCATCGACATCGCGACCGGCCCGCCGCTCGCGGACAGGGGGCGGAAACCGTTGTCCGGCGGGGGCGGCGGCGTCGCCGCGCGGTCGGCGCCCCGGGAGGCGGTGAACGATCCGAGCGCCGGCGGAGCGATCACGAAGATCGCCAGCACGGGCAGGCCGAGCAGCCACGCCACCTTCGGGCCGCGCGAGTGGTCGTGCCCATCGTGCCCATCGTGCCCGGCGTGGTCTGCGTGGTCCGCGTGGTCTCCGGTGTCCCGCCACTCGCGGCGCAGTCCGGCGGCGCCCAGCGCGATCAGCGCCACCGCCGCGGCCACCAGCGGGTACCGGAAGCCGGGCCGCACGTAGTTGACGTACTCGCCGCTGCCCAGCGTGATCCACAGGACCGCGGCGCCGAGGAAGACCAGCAGCAGGTTCTGCGCGGCCTTGGTCATGAGAGCAGCCCTCCCACCAGGACGCTGACCCCGACCGCGAGGCAGAAGGTCAGCGGGACGAACCGGACCGCGAAGCGGCGGCCGAAGAAGCCCGTCTGCAGGGCGATGAGCTTCAGGTCCACCATCGGCCCGACGACGAGGAAGGTCAGCTTCGCGGTCGTGGAGAACTGCGACAGGCTCGCCGCGACGAACGCGTCCGCCTCCGAGCAGATGGACATCAGCACGGCCAGCGCCGCCAGCAGCAGCACCGAGACGACGGGGTTGTCCGCCGCGGCCGACACCCAGCTCGCCGGCACGACCACGTTGATCGTCGCGGCCCCGAAGGCGCCGACGACCAGGAAGCCCCCGGCGTGGACGATGTCGTGCCGCATGGCCCGCCGGAACGCCTCCAGGCGCCCGGCCCTCCCGTGCGCCTCGGGCCGGGACGGGATCTTGATCCACTCGCCCTTGCCGAGCAGCAGCCACGCCCAGCCCGCCAGCACCGCCACCAGCAGGGAGGCGGCGAAACGTCCCGCCACCATCTCCGGCTGACCCGGGAAGGCCACCGCGGTGGCGACCAGCACGATCGGGTTGATCGCGGGGGCGGCGAGCAGGAAGGTCAGCGCGGCGGCCGGGACGACCCCGCGCGCCATCAGCCCGCCCGCGACCGGCACCGACGCGCACTCGCACCCCGGCAGGACCGCCCCCATCGCGCCCGCGACGGGCACCGCGGCCCCCGGGCGGCGCGGCAGCACCCGCCGCCACAGCGACGCCGGGACGAACGCGGTGATCGCGGCCGACAGCGCGACCCCGAACACCAGGAACGGCAGCGCCTGGACGCAGACCGCGACGAAGATGGTGGTCCAGGCGTCGAGGGCGCCCGCGTCGACGTGCGGCGCCACCCACATCCGGCCGAGCACCAGCAGCGCCGCCAGCAGGCCGAACGCCCACACGGCACGGGTTCCCGGGGACGCGGGATCGCGGCGTCCCCAGTCGGCGGGCGGGAGCAGATCGTCCTCGGCCGTGCGCAGGCCGACGCGGTCGGTCATGCCCGTCATCGTTCCAGAGCCCGCGCCGTGATCCGGCCCGATCCACGGGATGGCGGGTCTTGGCAGACGCGGTCCCGATCAGTGATCGTTGAGGGCATCGGCGTTGGGAGGCGGCATGGGGGCGAAGACGGTCGGGGCGGTGCTCCGGGACGCGGCGGCGCGGGACAAGGCGTTCCTGTACGACGGTGACGAAACCGTCACCTACCCCGAGTTCGACGCGCTGGCGGACCGGGTCGCGGGCGGGCTGCTCGCCCGCGGGATCGGCCGCGGCGACCGGATCGCGCTGTTGGGCCTCAACACGCCGCAATGGCTGGCCGCGTTCTTCGGCGCCGCGCGGATCGGCGCGGTCGTCGTCCCGCTCAACGTGCGCTACCGGGAGCAGGAGCTGTCCTCCATGCTGGGCCAGAGCGATGCCCGGATGGTCATCAGCGTCTCCGCCCTCCCCGACTTCGACTTCGCGGCGTTCTTCGAGGGTTCCGGGACCGGCTTCCCGGCGTCCGCGACTACGTGTTCTTCGGCGCGGGCTTCCCCGGCAGCGCGACGTTCGACGAGCTGGCGGCGCCGTCCGGCCGGGCCGCGCCGGCCGAGGTCAGCGACGCCGTGGACCCGTCCGACCCGCTGATGATCCTCTACACCTCGGGGACGACCGGACGCCCTAAGGGCGCGACGATCACGCACCAGAGCATCCTGGCGTCGGCGCACGCGCAGGCGGCCCACTTCCGGATGACCGACGGCGACGTCCTGCTCGGGCATCTGCCGTTCAACCATGTCGGCGGCATCACCTGCACGCTCATGTCCACGCTCGTCAGCGGAGGCGCGGTGGCGCTGCTGCCGGCGTTCAGCCCGGACGCGGCGCTGCGCGCCATCGAACGCCACGGGGTGACGTTCTGCGGCGCGGTGCCGACGATGTACGTGCTGATGCTCGGCCGGGAGGACTTCGCCGACCACGACCTGTCGTCCGTCCGGCTCTGCGTGGCGGGCGGGTCCAACATCGAGCCCGCGCTGGCCGGGGCGATCCGGCAGGGCTTCCCCGGAGTCCCGCTGTACGGGCTGTACGGCCTGTCGGAGTCATCGGGCGCGTGCGTGCTGTCGCCGCTGGACGACGATTCGGAGACCGTCGCCCGCACCCTGGGCATGGTCATCGGCGACTTCGAGGCACGCGTGACCGGGCCGGACGGTGGCGTCCTGCCGCCCGGCGAGGTCGGTGAACTCCAGATCCGCGGCGACTGCGTGGCCTCCGGCTACTGGAACATGCCCGAGGAGACCGCCGCGGTCTTCCTGCCGGACGGCTGGCTCGCCACCGGCGACATGGTCGCCATGGAGCCCGACGGGCATCTCGTGCTGCGAGGCCGCAAGAAGGAGATGTACATCCAGGGCGGCTTCAACGTCTACCCCGTGGAGATCGAGAACGTCCTGACCACGCACCCGAAGGTCGCGATGGCCGCCGGGATCGGCGTCCCGGACGAGGTGCTCGGCGAGGTGGGGCGCTTCTATGTCGTCCCGCGCCCCGACGCCGAGCCGCCCACCCCGGAGGAGCTCACCGCCTACTGCCGGGACCGCCTGGCCGACTACAAGGTCCCGCGCCAGTTCGTGGTGACCGCCGAGGTCCCGCTGACACCGGTGGGCAAGATCCACAAGGCCGCCCTGAAGGAACGCCACCTGCCGAACCCCTAGCACGGTAGATCCTTGTTTCCCCCGGTCAGGGCTAATAAAGGTCGTTTCGTCGCGGTGATTCCGGCTATGCCGGTACTCAGTCGTACGAGCCGGTACGGCACCTCGACGAGGCGAAGTGATGACGATGACGGAGACAGGCGCCGGGGTCGGGGGCCTCGGCCGGGGGCTGGCCGGGATGCTGCCCACCGAGCGGCTCAAGCATGCCGGCCAGGGGCTCGCCAAGGCGGCCGTGGTGCAGACGCTGGAGAAGACCAGCGGCGGCATCCGAAGCCTCACCCACCTGCTGCCGGGAACCGACCGCAACGGGGAGCCCGACGAAGACCAGGACGGCGGCGACCAGGGCAAAGGCCAGGGCGACGGCCAGGGCAAGGTCGTCAACATCATCGAGGAGTTCGACGTCGGACTGCCGCGACGGGTCGCCTACGGGCAGTGGACCATGTTCGGCGACTATCCGTCCTTCACCCGCAAGGTCGAGAGCGTCGACCAGGAGTCCGACGAGAAGGTCAACTGGCGGGCTCGGATCTTCCTGTCGCACCGCAGCTGGGAGTCCACGATCATCGAGCAGGTCCCCGATGAGCGGATCGTCTGGAAGTCCAAGGGCGCCAAGGGCTACGTCGACGGGGCCGTGACGTTCCACGAGCTGGCCCCCACCATGACCCGGATCATGCTCGTGGCCGAGTACCACCCCGACGGCTTCCTGGAGAAGACCGCCAACCTGTGGCGGGCCCAGGGCCGCCGCCTCCGGCTGGACTTCAAGCACATCAAGCGCCACATGATGACGCGCACCCTCCTGGAGCAGGACGAGACCGAGGGCTGGCGCGGCGAGATCCGCGACGGCGAGGTGGTCAAGACGCACGACGAGGCCGTCCAGGAGGAGAAGGAGCGGGCTGAATGACGGATTACAGCACGTCGGGCGAGCCGCGGTCCGGCCAGGAGCGCAATGACTCCGATCAAGGACAGGAAGCCGCGGTCGGCAGGGTCTACGAAAGGGAGAACCAGCCGAGTCCCCGCCATGGGCCGGACGTCCACCTCAATGTGCCCGTGCTCAAGGTGGACGAGATCTCCCTTGAGGTCGACAACCTGGAGGCGCACGTATCGCTCGTCGCCCAGGTTCTCGACATGCTCAAGCTGAACGTCGGTGCGGACGTCTACCTCGGCAAGGTCGATCTGGAGATCAAGGGAGTCGAGGCGGAGGCGCAGCTGGACGTCCGGCTCGACAACGTGGCCGTGATCGTCAACCGTGTGCTGACCACCCTCGACCAGAACCCGGAGATCCTCCGGCACATCGGCCGCGGCGTGGAGTCGGCGACACGCCACATCGGTGCCGGGACCGGCTCCGCGGTCGGTGAACTCGGTAAGGGCGCCGGAAGCGCCGTCCAGGACGTGGGCGAAGGCGCCGGAGGTGCCGTGAGAGACGTCGGGAAGGGCGCCGGAGGGGCGGTCGAAGACGTGGGCATGGGTGCCGGGAGCGCGGTCCAGGACGTCGGTGCGGGAGCCGCCGACACCGCCCGAGACGTGGGCAAGGGGGCGGGGAGCGCGGCGGAGGGCGCGGGCGAGGCCGCGAAGGGCGTCGCCGGTACCGCCCCGGCGGAGACCGGCAAGGCCGATGACACCGGCGGAACCGCTGAAGCCGGAAAGCCCGCGGGCGAGGACGCCGATGTGTCAGAAGGCCGGGATGACGCGGAGCCGGCGGCTGATCAAGATGACACGGACGGCGGCGAGGACGAGGGCGGCGACGTCCAGAACGCGCTGCGGGAGGCCGAGGAATCGGTGCGCGACCTGGGGCGGGCGCTGCTGCGGATGGTGAGGGGGTGACCGATCGTGAGCCGCGATGAGCATCCGGGACCGGAGCCGCGGCGGACCGCGGAGATCGTCTTCACGGCCAGGGTGAAGGCCGACGAACTCCGCTTCAGGGCCGCTCCCGAAAGCCGCGTGGAGTTCACGGGCGACGCCGACGACGACTCCGCCTCCGGGAGCGCACGCACGAACCTGCCCGACGAGGTCGAGGAGAACGTCACCTATCGCAACGTCCGGATCGACTACGCGATCGCGGCGGAGCTGCGCGACGACGAGCCGGCGGGGGGCCGTTCGGCCCGCCCGCCGCGCCGCCGGTGATCAAGCGGGGATGATGTTCTCCGCCTGCAGGCCCTTCTGGCCCTGGGTGACGTCGAACGACACCTTCTGGCCCTCCTGGAGCTCGCGGAAGCCGTTGCCCGCGATGTTGGAGTAGTGAGCGAAGACGTCGGCGCCGCCGCCGTCCTGCTCGATGAAGCCGAAGCCCTTTTCCGCGTTGAACCACTTGACGGTGCCGCTGGCCATGGTCGTCTCCTTCTGGATCGATCCCCACCGCACACCTTGTGCGGCCGGGGACGCCGCGATGGCCCATCCGGAAGATCCAGAACAACAAAAAATGCGCCTGAGGTGGAACCTGCAGGCGCACAAGAATGTCTTTGGGAACCGCAACTACCGTCAGAGTACCACATGCGCCGACAGATGAATTTTGCCATTACCTGCCGGACACACTCCCCATACCCGCTCAGGCGGGCGCATACTGGCAGTGATGAAACCCACCGGCCCCGCCAGGCGGCGACACCTGCCCACCAGCCCCTTCAAACCTCCGGCCGCGGCCCCGCCCGCCAAGGAGTTCGCACTCCAGGACCAGGTAACCCACGACAAGTACGGCCTCGGACGCGTCACGGAGGTCCAGGAGGGCCACGCCGTCCTGGTCGACTTCGGGACACGCACGGTCAGGATCCCGGCCCCCTACACGAAACTCTTCAAACTCTGAACCCCGCCCGGAACCGAGCGGCAGACCGACCCAGGCGTGAGGTACACGTCGGCCTGGGCGGTCGGACACCGTCGTTCCCGCTCGGCCGGCTCACATCTGCGTGAGCCGGGGAGGGCGAAGATCGCGGACGATGTGCGCGCCGTCGGCGGCGGGAGCCGCCGGGGCGGTCGCACGGACCCCCTCGGCCAGCTCGATCAGCCGGGCGGACATGTCGGCGAACAGGAGCAACTGGCGCGCGGTGCGCGGGCTGAACGGCTCCGCGCCCGGGCGCCCCAGGACGGCGAGTACCCCGCGGGTGCCCTCACCCGTCTCCAGCGGCAGGATCAGGATCGGCCCGGCCGGCAGGACGCTGAGCGTCTGGTCGGCGGCGATCCGCGCGGACAGGGCCCGGCGGGTGCTGAACGCCCGGCCGAGCATCGAACGGCCGCGCCGTACCGTCAGCCCGCGGATCCGCTCGCCGTCCGTGCCGACGGCGACGTCGATCCGGAGCATGTTGGGGTCCTCCGCGGGCAGGGCGATGAAGGCCAGCGGAACGTGCGCCATCGTGCGCGCGTGCGACGCCACGAGGGCCAGGAGCCCGGGTAGGCGGGTGCCGGCCAGGACGGCCGTCATCAGGTCCGACGACGCGGCGAATCGCCGGTGGTCGTCCGCGGCGTGGCCGGGGTCCGGCGGCCCCCATCGGACGGGCGCCGGTTCGTCGCCGCTCGTCTCCCGCTCGCCGTCCCCGGCCGGCCCCTCGGGGCCTCGCGCGGTCAGGCCGCGGCCGATCGGATGCCGGGACGGGCGAGCCGCGCGGCGCTGACGGTGGGACGGACCGTGAAGACGCGGGACAGTCCGGTGACGCGCAGCAGCCTGTTCACCTGCGGACGCGGGCCGGCGAGGACCACGGTGACGCCCTTCGGCAGCGTCCGGCGGCGCGCACCGACGAGCAGGGCCAGTCCGGAGGCGTCGCAGAAGGTCACGCCCGACAGGTCGATGACCACGAGCGGCCCGGTGTCCCGCAGCGCGGCGTTCAGGCGCTCGCGCAGCGCGGGGGTCGAGGCGATGTCGAGGTCGCCGCTGATGGCGATGACGGTGTGCTCCCCGAACCGCTCGCGCCTCAGGCCGGCCTCGGGCGAGGCGGACACGGCGGCGGGCGTCCGGGAGGGCTGGTGTTGCGGCGTCATGAGCGCCGTACCTGTCTGGGCCCCCGAAGGGGACCGAGTATCGGGAAACCAGGGGGACGCGGGCTTGGCCACTCGCATCGAGAACCCCTAGCCACCACGAGTCTACGCCTTTTCGGCGGACGCCAGGGGTCCACGCCTGGACGGGTGTGCCGCCGGACCTGTCGCACCTCGCCGCGGTGGTCGTCATGGCCGGTGGTGCGGCGGCGAAGCTGTTCCGCTGGGGCTGACCCGGGGGGCGGCGTCACGGCGGCGACGGCGAGGCCGGGAGAGGAACGTTCCTCTCCCGGCCTCGGCTTGTCCGTCATGCCCTGTGCCGGCTCACGCTTTACAGCGGAAGACTCCCCACTTCAGGTGGCCGGACTCGCCACCGCGGACCCAGTTGCGCAGGCCCGACTTCATGTGTTCGAGGTAGTCGGCGCTGATCTGGCCGGCGAACTCGGCCTCGCGCCGCTCGGTCTCCTTGAGGACCCGCCCGTAGTGCGTGGTGAGGTGCTGGGTGAGGTCCTCGAAGCTCGGCCTCATCCCGAGACGGGCGATCTCGCGCTGGTAGAAGCCGGGCGCCCCCATCGTGTCGAGGTGGAGGCGGTCGAGGATGGGCTTCAGGGAGTCCCGGGGGCAGTCGTCGGCCGCCATCGGGTCGGTGAAGACGAAGTCCCCGCCGGGCTTGAGCACCCGGGCGATCTCCTCCAGGGCGCGGATGCGGTCGCCGCCGTGCAGCAGTGCGTCCTGCGACCACACGACGTGGAACGTGTTGTCGTTGAACGGGAGCGCCTCGAAGGACCCGTCGACCACGTCGATCAGGTGGCTGAGCCCCTGCTCCTCGTTCATGGCGCGGTTGCGGTCGTTCTCGACCTCGCTGAGGTTGAGGCAGGTGACCTTGCAGCCGTAGGTGCGGGCCAGCTCGCGTGCGGAGCCGCCGTACCCGGCGCCGAGGTCGATGACGTGCGTGTCCGGCGTCAGGTTCAAACCGGAGGCCATCTGCTGGACGGTCCGGCCGCTGGCCGCGTCGATCGTGTCGTTCTCTTCGTAGATGCCGACGTGGATGTGCTCCCCGCCCCAGACGGAGTGGTAGAACGTGTCCGCGTCGCTGGAGTTGTAGTAGTCGCGGGCGGTGCTCACCGCCGTGGAGTACCCGGTGTTCATCTCGTCTTCCCGGTACTGCTTCTCCGCCACGTGGATGAAGAAGTCGGGGTCTTCGTCATTGTAGGTGTCCTGGAAGTCACCGTACGTGTCGATGCGCTGGAAGCCGACCTCGCGCATGAGCCGCCGCATGTAGTTCTTGCGCAGCGGATACATGTTGAGGGCGTACTCGCTCTTGTCGGGGAACCGGTACCTGAACCGCGCGAGTCCCTCGTCGACGTACTCCGGCTCGGCCACGACCTCCTCTCCGCAGTAGTAGTAGGAGTGCTTGCTGGAGAAGCCGTTGTCCAGGATGGAGTCGTAGTTGCGCTGGTCGATGATGAGCACGCCATCGTGCTTGAGCATGGCGTAGAACTCCGCCAGGGCCTTACGCCGGTCGCGTTCCGAGAACAGGTGGGTGAACGAGTTGCCCAGGCAGATGATCGCGTCGAACTCGCCGTGGACGTCCCGGTTCAGGAAGCGCCAGTCGGCGCACACCACGCGCAGGATGTGGCCTCCGAACGTGTAGCCGTTCTGGAAGGCCTTGCGGAGCATCTCCGGGCTGCCGTCGGCGCTGACGGTCTCGAAGCCCTCCTGGAGAAGCCGGACCGAGTGGAACCCGGTCCCGGTGGCGACGTCAAGGACCTTCTTGACGCCCCGCTCCCTGAGTTGGTCGATGAAGAAGCTGCCTTCGCTCTCGTAGCGCCTCTTCCAGTCGATGAGCTCGTCCCACTTCTCCACGAAGCTTTGGACGTACTCTTCCGTGTAGTGATCGGTGTCGCGAACCTCGGTTGGATTGTCCCCGAACTCTTGGCGCTGAATGGGACTTCCTCCTGTGGACGTGCTTCTGGTGACGGTGTGCGGCCTGGGTGGGACGCACGGTGGTCACCATTGGTCGGTCGATGCGTCACATAGTGTGACGAACTAGTGCGGACAGGACGGACAGGACGAACGTTAGCCCTGCGCACGGCCAGAAATAAGGGGTCCCTGCGGTAGATCTTGGTAACACGCGCTGTGATCAAACCCACGTTTGATCGTGGCGGAGGCCCCGTCCGGTACCCTCCGGGGCGCCATACGCGCTGCTCAAAGCGCTTGCCCGCGGGCCCTCTCCGTGCCGGTTCGCCACCCTGCGCGAGCCGCGTCACGAAGCGGGAGGTCCGTCCCGATTCACGATTGACTTGCAAGTATGTTGCATCTGCGCAATAAGTGCGATGAGTGGGTCTCGGGTAAGGGGTGGTGTTCAGCGTGCCGGGCGGTACGACGCGTCGCGGTTTCCTCGGCCTGGCCGGAGCGGCCGGTGCGGTGCTCCTCACCTCCTGCTCGTCCGGCGGGACGGGTGCCGGCACCCCGCGCAAGGGCGGCGTGCTGCGCGCCGTGTTCCCCGGCTCCGGGGCCAAGGAGACGATGGATCCGCACGCGCAACGGCAGTTCGTGGACATCGCCCGGCACAAGGCCGTCTTCGACAAGCTCGTGGATCTCGGCGAGACCCTCCGGCCGGTGCCCCGGCTGGCGGAGCGCTACGAGACGAACGACGACGCGACCGTCTGGCGGTTCCATCTGCGCGCCGCCACGTTCCACGACGGTCACGTGCTGGACGCCGAGGACGTCCTCTACAGCCTGGCCCGCATCCTCGACCCCAAGGGCGTCGACAGGAGAGCGCGGACCTCGCTGGCGTCCGTCGACCTGAAGCGCTCGCGGGCCATCGGGAAGCGCGTCGTGGAGATCGCGCTCCAGCGGCCGAACGCGGAACTGCCCTCGCTGCTCGCCATGACCGGCACCCACATCGTCCGGCGCGGCTACGGCGACCCGTCCAAGCCGGTCGGCACTGGACCGTTCCGGGCCGGGTCGTTCACCGCCGGCCGGTCGTTCACCGGCCGCCGCTTCGACGACCACTGGGAGGGCGCGGCGCACCTGGACGAGATCCGCATCCTGTCGGCCGAGACCGAGGCCCGCGCCAACGCCGTCCAGGCGGGCGAGGTCGAGTACGCGCACGAGATGACGCCGACGTTCGCCCGCGTCATCGAGTCGAACCGGAACGTGGCGATCGTCGCCACGCCGCGCAGCGGCGCCGAGGGCATCGTGATGAAGACCGACCGGCCCCCGTTCGACGACCCGGACGCGGCGATGGCGGTCAAGCTGCTGGCCGACCGCGAGCGCCTGGTGGAGGTCGTCTTCGGCGGCCGGGGCGTGGTCGGCAACGACATGTACGGCAAGGGGTTCACCTACTACCCCGAGGACGTCCCGCAGCGTGAGCGCGACGTCGACGAGGCCCGCGCGCTGCTGCGCAAGAGCGGTGCGCTGAACAAGGAGGTGACCTTCTACACCTCCACGGCGGCCAACGGGTTCGTCGACGCCGCGAACCTGTTCCGCGAGCAGGCGGCCGAGGCGGGACTGCGCGTGAAGATCGTGAACGGGCCGCCGGAGACCTACTACACCGACCAGCTCGACAAGGGCCTGACCGGCAGCCACCGCACCGGCGCGACGCCGATCCCCACCTACATCAGCGACCGGATGCTGACCGGCTCCCCGCAGAACGCCACCGCCTGGGAGCGCGAGGACTTCGACAAGGAGTTCCGCCAGGCCCAGTCGATCGTGGACGAGGAGGAGCGCACGCGGAAGTACGGCGCGCTCCAGCGGCGGATCCGCGACGAGGGCGGCCTGCTGCTCTGGGGCCACCCCGACTGGCTCAACGCCGTGTCGTCCCGCGTGAACGGCGTGAAGAAGGCGCCGCCCAACACGGTCGACTGGGCGCGCTTCGACAACGTGTGGCTGGCCTGAGCGGTGCTCCGCCACGCCGCCAGGCGCGGGCTGCTGGCCGCCGTCCAGCTCGCGCTCCTGGCCGTCCTGGTCTTCCTGCTCACCTCGCTGCTGCCCGGCGACGCCGCCGAGGTGCGGTTCAACGAGCAAGCGGGACTGGACGAGGTCGCGCACCTGCGTGAGCAGCTCGGGCTCGACCGCCCGCCGGCCGAGCGGTTCCTCGACTGGGCGGGCGGGCTGCTCTCCGGCGATCTCGGCACGTCGCCGGTGAGCGGGAACCCGGTGCGCGAGATCGTCGCCGGGTCGCTCGGCTCCACCCTCCTGCTCGCCGGCGTCACCGCCGCGCTCCTGGTGCCGCTGGCGATGCTGCTCGGCCTGACGGCGGGCCTGCGCGCGGGCGGGGCCGCCGACCGCGCGATCACTTCGGTGACGCTGGCCCTCAACTCCATCCCCGACTTCGTCCTCGCCCTCGCGCTGATCGCGGTGTTCTCCCTGCGGCTGGGATGGCTGCCGTCCACCTGGCTGGGGGCGGACGGCGGCGGCCTGCTGACCAGTCCCGTCCTGCTCGTGCTGCCGGTCGCCGTGCTGCTCGCCCGGACGGTCTGCGCGCTCTCCCGGCAGATACGGGCGGGCACCATCGCGGCGCTGGAGGCGGACTACACCGTCCAGGCGCGGCGGCTCGGCGTCCCGCGCGGCCGGCTGGTGCTGCGGCACGTGCTGCCGAACGCGGCGGTCCCGGGCGTCCAGGAGCTCGCGCGGACCGGTGACCAGCTCCTCGGCGGGGTGCTGATCGTCGAGGCGGTCTTCGCGATCCCCGGCACCGCGACCGCGCTGGTCGAGGCCGTGCAGAGCCGCGACGTCCCGACGGTCCAGGCGCTGACGCTGCTGCTGGCGGCGCTGGCGCTCGGCTTCAACGTCGCGGCCGACCTGGTCGGCCAGCGACTCTCCCCGCGCACGGAGGTCCTGCGATGACCGGTCTCCGGAAGCCGGGCCGCGAAAGGCGCACGCGGCGCTTCTCCCTCACGGTCGCGCTGGCGGCGCTGCTGCTGGCCGTGCCCGTGACGGCGGCGGTACTGGGGCCGCTGCTCGCCCCGGCGGTCACCCCGGACGACGGTGCGCCGTACGTGACGGGCGGCGGACACCTGCTCGGCACGGACGGAACCGGGCGCGACGTGCTGGGGCTGCTGCTGCGCGGCGGGCGCAGCGCCCTCGGCGTCGCCTGCTGCGCCGTCGCCCTCGCCTACCTCGCCGGCGGGCCCCTCGGGCTGGCCGCCGCCGCGACCCGGCACCGCTGGGTCGACGAGCTGCTGATGCGGCCGATCGAGCTGATCCTGCCGATCCCGTCGCTGCTGGTGATCAGCGTGGTCGGCGTGGGCTGGCGCGGCAGCCCGGTCGCCGTCGCGCTCGCGGTGGCGGCGATCAACGCGCCCGCGGTGGCCCGGCTGGTGCGGGCGGCGGCGCTGGACGCGGCGAGCGGGCCGGTCGCCGAGGCGATGCGGGTGCAGGGCGAGTCCCGGCCCCGGGTCCTGTTCGGCTACGTCGGGCGGTCCGTCCTGCCCGTGGCCGCCGCCGACGCCGGCACCCGCGTCCCGGTCGCGGTCTTCACCGTCGCCGCCGCCAACTTCCTCGGCCTCGGCCTGGACCCCGCCTCGCCCGACTGGGGCGTCACGATCGCCGGGAGCCGGGAGGCGCTGCTCATCCAGCCGTGGGCGGTGGGCGCGCCGGCCGCGATGCTCGTCATGTTCACCGTCGGGCTCAACCTCCTGGCCGACCGCCTGCTGAAACGCGGGAGGCGGGAACGGCCGCTCCGGGCGAAGTCGGCACGGGCAGAGACGGCACGGGCGGAGGCGGCGCGATGATCGAGGTGCGCGGGCTGACGGCCCGTACCGGGACGTCCGACCTGCTGCGCGGAGTGGACCTCGACGTCCGGGCGGGCGAGGTGACCGCCCTGGTCGGGCCGTCCGGCAGCGGCAAGACCACCACCGCGCTCGCCCTGCTCGGCGAGTCCGCGCCGGGCGTGGAGCTGGGAGGCGCGGTCCGGGTCGGCGGCGTGCCGGTCGTGACCGAGGACGGCGTCACCCGGGACGCGGTCGCCCTGCGCGGCGGGACGATCGCCTACCTGCCGCAGCATCCGGGCAACGCCCTCAACCCCGCCCGCCGCACCGGCGCGGTGATCAAGGAACTCGCGGGACTGCACGGGAGCGTGACGGCCGACGAGGCGGTGCGCAGGGCGCAGCTGTCCCCGGAGAGGTCCGTGCTGCGCCGCTTCCCGCACCAGTTCTCCGGCGGCCAGCGGCAGCGCGTCGCGCTCGCGCAGGTGCTGGCCTGCGGCCCCGAGGCGGTCATCCTGGACGAACCGAGCACGGGCCTGGACACGGTGACCCGCCTCGGCCTCATCGAGGAACTCGCCGGGCTCGCCGAAGACGGGATGGCGCTGCTGCTCCTGACCCATGACCACGAACTGGTTCGTGCCCTGGCCGACCAGGTCGTCCTGCTGGAGGACGGCCGTGTCGCAAGGCAAGGCCCTCCCCAGGACGTCCTGCCCGCCCTCACCGACCCGGTGCCCGCCTCCACACGAGCCAACGAGGAACCAGCACGACTCGACGTGCAAGACCTCACCGCCTGGCTGCGACCAGGAGGACGCGGCGTGGTCCTGCACGACATCTCCTTGTCGCTGCCCCCGGGAGGTTGCGTCGCCGTGGCCGGGCCGTCCGGCAGCGGCAAGACGACCCTGGCCCGATGCGTGGCCGGACTCCACGAACGGCATCGGGGGACGGTCCTCCTGGACGGCGCCGTGCTTCCGCCGCTCCGGCGCCGCGACCGTGCGCAGAAACGCCGCGTCCAGTACGTGTGGCAGGAGGTCCGCGGCGCGTTCGACGAGCGCCGCCCCGTGCTGGATCAGGTCTCCCGCACCGCCGTCCGGCTCCGCGGGACGCCCCCGGACGAGGCCGCCGCGGAGGCCGCCGACCTCCTCGCCCGGCTGGGCGTCGCCCCGGACACCGCACGCCGCCGCCCGGCGGCCCTCTCCGGCGGGGAACTCCAGCGCGCCGCGTTCGCCCGCGCGGTCCTGGCGCGTCCCGACGTCCTGATCTGCGACGAGATCACCACAGCACTCGACGACACCGCCACGGACCTGGTGCTCACCGAGGTCGCAAGACTGCGCGCGGACGGCACGTCCATCCTGTGGATCGGCCACGACCTGGCCCTCATCCGCCGTGTCGCCGACCGGCTCGTCGTCCTCGACGGCGGCCGCGCGGCCGAGCACGGCGATCTCGCCCGCGTCCTGGACGCACCCGGCTCCGAGACCACCCGCCTGCTGATCCAGGCGGCACGGCCACCAAGGAAGAAGGTAGAGAAGTCATGACGGAGACGCTCAGCTGGCAGACGTGGCAGGACAGCTGGGACCGCCAGCAGGAGTGGTACATGCCCGACCGCGAGGAGCGCTTCCGGGTCATGCTCGACACGGTCGAGGCCCTCGCCGGCCCCGAGCCGCGCGTCCTCGACCTCGCCTGCGGGACGGGCAGCATCACCGACCGGCTGCTGAAGCGCTTCCCCGGCGCGCGCTCGACGGGCCTCGACTACGACCCGGTCCTGCTCACCATCGCGCGCGGCCACTTCGAGGGCGACGACCGCGCGGAGTTCGTGACCGCCGACCTCACCGACCCGGGCTGGACCGACGCCGTGGACGGCCCCTACGACGCCGTCGTGACCGCCACCGCGCTGCACTGGCTGGACGCCGAGCCGCTGCGCGTCCTGTACGGGCAGATCCGGGGCGTGCTGAAGGACGGCGGCGTGTTCCTGAACGCCGACCACATGACCGACGAGTCCGCGCCCCGCCTCAACGCCGCCGCCCAGGCGCTCCTCACGGCCCGCCAGGAGCGCGCCAAGGCCGACGGCGCGCGCGACTGGGAAGCCTGGTGGACCGAGGTCGCCGACGACCCGGCTCTGTCCGAACTCGCCCAGCGCCGCTTCGCGATGCTCGGCGACCCCCGCAAGGGCGCCAGGCCGGTCGGCGACCGGCCCACCACCACCCAGTGGCACCTCGACGCCCTGCGCGAGCGCGGCTTCGCCGAGGCCCGCCAGCTCTGGTGCTCCCACTGCGACGCCCTCGTCGCCGCCCTCCGCTAACGAAGCACCCTGCGACACGAGCACGAACCGGCCCCGTCCACCTGACGGCCACCGGCGGCGTCCCCGGCACCGATGGCACACCGGGGTGGCCGGGGCCCGCCGGGTCGTGTGCCCGCGCCGGACGGGCGGGGTCAGGCCTGGTCGCCGGGGAGCAGGCCGCTCGCCGTGAGGAGTCTCATCCAGCTGTCCTTGTGGCGGCCCTTACGGTCGCGCTCCCCGAGGGGACCGCTCCCCAGCACGCCCTCGACGAGCCTCGGGTAGCCCTCCCCGAGGACATGGTGGTTGAAGAACGTGACGATGTCGTCCGCGAAGTCCTCGCTGTCGATGCGCTCTTCTTCGACGTGCTTGTAGAAGAGGATGTAGTCGTCAGGGTCGACGTAGTAGGCGCTCCCGTCATTGAGGTCCAGGCGTATGGGGGCGCCGCCGTCGATGTCTTCGAGGATGTCGGCGGGGATCCCGTAGCGCTCGTAGCCGATCTCCAGGGGATCGCCCAGTGGACAGTCCGGAGCCGTCCGCCGCCATTTCCATGCGCCCGGGTTCTGTATCACGTCGGGTTGCCTGAAGCAGAAATAGTCACCCGCCAGGCAGGAGAACAACCGGAAGACCGCCGTCACCCCCTCGGGAAGCTCCGGAATTTCCTCCAGTTCCTTGGGTTCCTCGATGGTGACACCGAAGCCGTGCTCGGCCTCCGTCCGCCGTACCACCTCAAGCTTGGCCTGTATCTCTGCCAGCCCCGCGCGCATACCCGCGTCCATCGGACCTCCGCCGCCCTATGCTGTTCTCCCATTATGGTCGGATGTCGGACATTCCGCGCCGGGATCCGGTCCGACCGGCTAGCGTGCGGGGGCGTGACCATGAATTCGCGAATCATGACGAAGGCGACGCAGGGTGCGGTTGTCGCCCATGACCTGTCCCGTCCGGTGGTCAACGGCGGCCTCCTCGAACGGGTGGCGGAGTTTCCCGCCGAAGGCAAGCCGTACGGGCATGCGGTGGCGCCCGATCTGCAATGTGCCGCGTACACGACCGACGAAGCGCTCATCTGCGTGGAGCGTGATGGTACGCCCAGGTGGCGGAGTGAATTCGGGGCGGCGCCGAAGCAGTACATGAACGGCAGGGCCTCCTGCGAGTTCTCGCAGAAGGGCGACGTGGTGTGGCTCTACCGGCCGGACCTCGCCATGAAGGGACGCGGACACACCGACCAGTGGCTCGCCTTCGACGCGGCCACGGGGAACGTCCTCGGGCAGGTCGATCTGGGAAGCGGCGGCCACGGAGCGCAGCATTTCGTCCACCCGGACGGCGAGCAGATCCTCTTGGAGGTCGGTGAGGGGCAGGAGGGGGCGCGCGTCTACAGCGCCCGGCTGGACGGCACCGGAATCGCGCTGACCGTGTGCGAGTGGGACGCGATGCTGTTCGACATGTCCCCGGACGGCAGCCGCCTGATGACGGTCCAGGACGTGCGAGGGAGCCTGCTCCAAGAACTCGTCATCCGCACGTTCCCCGGCGGAGAGGAGTGCGTCACCGTCTCGGCCGAGGCGCTCGGCTACGACGAGGACAAGTACGAGACGTTCTTCATCGGCTTCACCGTGGGCTACCTCGACGCCGGCACCGCGATCGTCTCCGTCCGCGGCGAGCTGGCCGAGGACGAGGACGACGACGAGCCCCAGGATCTCGACTTCCACCGCAACCAGCTGGTCGACGTCCAGAGCGGCCGGGTGCTGGGGCCGATGCCCCCCGAATTCGTGGAGAGGGAGGACATCGTGCCCCTGGGAGACGGCTCGTGGCTGACCACCGGCTCCGACGGCGGCTGGTACCGCCACACGCTGTGAGGCGGGAACCGGTGGCCAGGCCCGGCCCGGTCAGTACTTGATCATGCCGCGGATGTTCTTGCCGTCCCGCATGTCCTGGTAGCCCTGGTTGACCTGGTCGAGCGTGTAGGTGTTGGTGACCAGCTCGTCCAGCTTGAGCTTGCCCTCGTCGTAGAGGCGCAGCAGGCGCGGGATGTCGCGGCGCGGGTTGGCGTTGCCGAAGATGCAGCCGACCAGCTCCTTGCGCTGCATCGCCAGGTCGAACAGGTTGAGCTTGACGTCCTCCTGGAGGATCGGCGCGACGGCGACCACGACACCGCGGCCGCCCTTGGCGACCAGGCTCATCATCGGGTTGATGAGGTCGCCGGTGGCGACGCCGGTGGTGAGGAGGGCCTTGTCGGCGTTGGCGCCCCAGGTCAGCTCCATGACCTTGGCGGTGGCCTCTTCGATGGACGCGGCCGAGTGGGTCGCACCGAACTCGGTCGCCTTCTCGCGCTTCCAGTCGACCGGGTCGACGGCGATGACGTGGCGGGCGCCGGCCATGGCCGCGCCCTGCACGGCGTTCATGCCGATGCCGCCGAGGCCGATCACCACGACGCTCTCGCCCGCCTGCACCTTGGCGACGTTGACGGCCGCGCCCCAGCCGGTGGTCACGCCGCAGCCGACCAGCGCGGCCTTGTCGAGCGGGATCCAGTCGTCGATCTTGACGGCGGACGCCTCGTTGACCACGGTGTACGGCGCGAACGTGCCGGTGCAGCACATGGTGCCGAGGTCCTTGCCGCTCTTGGAGTGGTGCCGGGCGGTCATGTCGCTGATCTGCCGTCCGGCCAGCAGGACGGCGCCCAGGTCGCAGAGGTGCTGCTGACCGCGTGCGCAGGAGGGGCAGCGGCCGCAGGCCGGGACGAACGACAGGACGACGTGGTCGCCCTCCTGCAGCGAGGTGACGCCGGGGCCGACCTGCACGACCTCGCCGGCGCCCTCGTGGCCGCCGATGAGCGGGAACTGCTCCGCCCCCAGCAGCGCCGCGATCTCGTCGCTGAGCACCATGTCCCCGGTGACCACGTGCTCGTCGGAATGGCACAGGCCGGACGCGGCGAGCTTGATCTTGACCTCGCCCGCCTTCGGATCGTCGAGCTCGATGTCCTCGATGCTCCAGTCGGTGTGCGGTTCCCACAGAATCGCCGCTCGAGTCTGCACTGCTGCCTCCCGATGGAAGTGCCGGCGCCGGTTGTGCCTCATGGATACTAGAACTTGATTCGGGAAGCTAGATCTGGACCGATGTCGATCGAGACTCGTTCTCCCGCCCACCGCACGAAGCGCTGGTCACGGCCGCGGACGCCGGTCGTGCCCGAACAACCTTGCCTGCCCTTTTGCCGATAACCCGTTACAGGCGGTCGTTGCCGGTTAGTGGCCTGAAGGGGCGGCCGGCGGATCGCCGCGCCCCCCTGGAAGCGCGGCCGACTCAGCGTGGGAGGTTCAGTGGCAGGCGGCGACAACGACAAGCAGCGGCACCTAGAGCGCGACCGGGTCCGGTCGGACGGCACGAGCTACACGACCGACCAGGGCATCGGGGTGGACGACACCGACAACTCGCTGTCGGTGGGGGACCGGGGGCCCACACTCCTGGAGGACTTCCACTTCCGCGAGAAGCTCACGCGATTCGACCACGAGCGGATTCCGGAGCGGGTGGTGCACGCGCGGGGGTCCGGCGCGTACGGGGAGTTCCAGGTGTACGAGTCCCTGGAGGACATCACGTGCGCCGACTTTCTGTGCGATCCGTCCCTGGTCACGCCGACATTCGTGCGGTTCTCCACCGTCGCCGGGGAGCGCGGGTCGGCCGACACTGTCCGGGACGTGCGGGGGTTCGCGACCAAGTTCTACACGCGGCAGGGCAACTACGACCTGGTCGGCAACAACATGCCGGTGTTCCCCATCCAGGACGGCATCAAGTTCCTCGACTTCGTCCACGCGGTGAAGCCGGAGCCGCGCAACCAGATCCCCCAGGCCCAGTCGGCGCACGACACCCTGTGGGACTTCGTGCAGATGCAGCCCGAGACCATGCACTTCATCATGTGGCTGATGTCCGACCGGGCGATCCCGCGCAGCTACCGGATGATGCAGGGGTTCGGCGTCCACACCTTCCGGTTCGTCAACGCCCAGGGCAAGGGCACGTTCGTGAAGTTCCACTGGCGGCCGAAGCTCGGCACGTACTCGCTGGTATGGGACGAGGTGCTGCGCGTCCAGGGCAACGACCCCGACTTCAACCGGCGCGACCTGTGGGACTGCATCGCCAGCGGCGACCACCCCGAGTACGAGCTGTGCGTGCAGCTCGTGGACGAGAAGGACGAGCACGCGTTCGACTTCGACCTGCTCGACTCCACCAAGATCATTCCGGAGGAGGAGGTGCCGCTGCGGCCGATCGGCAGGATGGTCCTCAACCGGAACCCGCAGAACTTCTTCGCCGAGACCGAGCAGGTCGCGTTCTGCACCGCCAACATCGTGGCCGGCATCGACTTCACCAACGACCCGCTGCTGCAGGCGCGCAACTTCTCCTACCTCGACACCCAGCTCCTGCGCCTCGGCGGGCCGAACCACCAGCAGATCCCCATCAACCGGCCGGTCGCCCCCGTCCACAACGACCACCGGGACGGCTTCCACCAGCACATGATCCACGACAGCGACACCGCCTACTCCAAGAACTCGATCAGCGGCGGCTGCCCGGCGACCGCCGCGGACACCGGGAAGACGGCGGGGGTGTTCCGCCACTACCAGGAACGGGTGTCCGGGGAGAAGATCCGCAGGCGGAGCCCGAGCTTCGAGGACCACTACAGCCAGGCGACGCTGTTCTGGAACAGCATGGCCGGCTGGGAGAAGACCCACATCGTCAACGCCCTGCTGTTCGAACTCGGGCACGTGGAGCGCCGCTACATCAAGGAGAAGGTCGTCGAGCGGCTCGCCAACGTGGACGGGGACCTCGCGGCGCAGGTGGCCGAGGGCCTCGGCTTCGACCCGCCGAGCTCGGCCGTCACCAACCATGGCAGGTCCTCTCCGGCGCTCAGCATGGAGAACCAGCCGACATCGGTCGCCACGCGCAAGATCGCCGTGCTGGTCGGCGACCAGAGCGACCCGAGCGTCGTCCAGCCGGTGGTCCAGGCGCTGAGCGACGCGGGCGCGATCTGCGACATCGTCGCCCCGCACGAGGGCACCGTGGCCACGTTCACGGCCGACAAGCAGCTCAGCGCGGCCAACTCGGTGCTCTACGACGCGGTCCTCGCCGCCGGGGGACGGGAGCTCGTCACCGACGGGCAGGCCGTCCAGTTCGTGCGCGAGGCCTTCAAGCACTGCAAGGCCGTCGGCGTGCTCCCCGGCGCGGAGCCGCTGCTGGAAGCCGCGAACCTGCCGGGAGACCCGAACCAGCCGAGACAGGGCGTCGTCGGTCCGAGCGCGGGCGACGCGTTCGCGCGGCGATTCCACGACGCGGTCGCCGTGCACCGCCACTGGGACCGCGACCTCTCCGCCTTCCCCGCCTGACCCCGCCCCCTTCCGAACGCGGCCGGTGCGCATGACGCGCCGGCCGCGTCGTCGAGGGGAGCGCGTCGTCGAGGGGAGCGCGCCGTCGAGGGGAGCGCGCCGTCGAGGGGAGCGCGCCGTCGCTGGGAGCACAAGGGGATTTGCACGACCATCGCCGTGCGTGGAACGGTCGCGACCGTCCGCACGTTCGTCCGTGCGGGTGCGCCGTTCCGGCGGCTTCGACAGGACGTGCGGG
Source organism: Actinomadura sp. KC345 (assembly GCF_004348515.1). Lineage (GTDB taxonomy): Bacteria > Actinomycetota > Actinomycetes > Streptosporangiales > Streptosporangiaceae > Spirillospora. Next base: position 23,191 of record NZ_SMKH01000029.1, read on the forward strand.
GGTCGAATGTCGGCGCGGGGACTGCCATCATGATCATAAAGAAGCAAGCGGAACGGAAAGGCCGGGTGGCGCGAGCGGGTCATGCGCGGATGGCCGCCGGGTTGAGGTGGTCGGTAGTGTGTCCGCCAGGTGAGCTTCGGTCGCATGGTGATTAGGACAACGCTTGGGGGGAACCATGCCGACCGCTTCAAGGCAGTCACACCGGCAATCCGGCCCACCTCGCCACGTTCGGGGGTGGGCGTGACCGCGCTTTCGTCCGGCCGTCGTGGCTTGAGGTAATGACAGGAGAGGTACATGCGCGTTCTAGTCCTCGGCGGCGATGGATATCTCGGCTGGCCGACCGCCCTGCACCTGTCGCAGTGCGGTCACCAGGTCGCCGTCGCCGACAACTTCGCACGGCGGCAGTACGACTTCGAACTCGGCGTCGAGAGCCTCGTGCCGATCGAGACGCTGCAGACCCGCGTCGAGACGTGGCGCGACCTGACCGGTGAATCGATGGACGTGTACGTCGGCGACCTGACCGACGCGGACTTCACGTACCGGATGCTGCGCGAGTTCCGTCCGGAGGCCGTCGTGCACTTCGCGGAGCAGCGGGCGGCGCCGTACTCGATGATCGACCGCAAGCACGCCGTGTACACGCAGGTCAACAACGTCGTCGGCACCCTGAACCTGCTGTACGCGATCGGGGAGATCGACCCCGACATCCACCTCGTCAAGCTCGGCACGATGGGCGAGTACGGGACGCCGGAGATCGACATCGAAGAGGGCTGGCTGGAGGTGGAGCACAAGGGCCGCACGGACCGGGTGCTGTACCCGAAGCGGCCCGGGTCCTTCTACCACCTGTCGAAGGTCCACGACAGCCACAACATGGAGTTCACCTGCCGCATCTGGGGGCTGCGGGCCACCGACCTCAACCAGGGCGTGGTGTACGGCCAGGCGACCCCCGAGACCATGCTGGACGACCGGCTGGCGACCCGGTTCGACTACGACGCGGTCTTCGGCACCGTGCTGAACCGGTTCGTGATCCAGGCGGTGCTCGGGCACCCGCTGACGGTCTACGGCACCGGCGGCCAGCGCCGCGGGATCATCGACATCCGCGACACCGTCCGCTGCGTCCAGCTGGCCTGCGAGAACCCCGCCGACCGCGGCGAGTTCCGCGTGTTCAACCAGATGACCGAGGCGAAGTCCGTCCAGGAGATGGCCGAGACCGTCGAGCGGTGCTTCCCGGGCGACGTCCGGATCGACCACCTCGACAACCCCCGCGTCGAGCGCGAGGAGCACTACTACAACGTGGTGCACACCCGGCTGCTGGATCTGGGCCTGTCCCCCCACCTGCTCTCCGATACGCTCATCACGTCGCTGTTCGACGTCGCGAAGCGGTACGCGGGCCGGGTGAAGGACGAGGCCCTGCGCCCCAAGGTCAACTGGCGCGAGCAGTCCGGACCCGTGCAGGAAACGTGACGACCGGGAGCCCCATGAACGACGCACAGGGCGCGTTCACGCGCGCCACCGGCCGCGGGCTCGAAGGCCGGGAGGCCGAGTCCGCGGGCGCGGACAAGCCCCGCTACCGGCGCTACCAGTTCGACCTGATCGCCCCGCACTGCGGGGCCGGCGTGCTGGAGGTCGGCGCCGGGCTGGGCGAGTTCTCGTCCCAGTTCTCCGGGCTGGACCGCCTCGTCGTCACCGACGTCGACCCCGGCGCCGTGACGGTGATGAAGGAGCTGTTCTCCGACGCCGGGGAGATCGCCGGTGAGATCGAGGTCCGCCAGTTCGACCTCGACGCGCGCGACACCCTGGAGCGGCCGGTCGACTCGGTGGTCGCGATCAACGTGCTGGAGCACTTCGAGGACGACGCGGACGTGCTCGCCTCGCTGGCGCGTTCGGTCGTCCCCGGCGGCACGATCGTGCTGTGGGTGCCCGGGTACCAGAGCCTCTACAGCGACTTCGACCGCAAGGTCGGGCATTTCCGTCGCTACACGCCCAAGACCGCACGGGACGCGATCCAGCGTGCCGGGCTGACGTGCGAGCTGGCGCGGCCGGTGAACCTGCTCGGCGGGCTGGCCTGGTGGGCGGCCATGCGGCTCGGGCGGGCGGCGGCGCCCAACAGCGGAGCCGTCGGCGTGTACGACCGGGTGATCGTCCCGGTCACCCGGGTGCTGGACCGGTTCCTGCCGGTGCCCTTCGGCCAGTCGGTCCTGGCGGTCGCCCGGGTGCCCTCAGAGGCGGGGACATCGCGGGACTGATGCGCACCGATCCGACCCGGACCGGCTCCGAGGACCGGTCCGAGGCCACGTCCAGGTCGCGCGGTGGCCGCGCCTTCCGGATGATCTTCACGCGGTACACGGTCGGCTCGGTGCTGGCCGCGGTGGCCAGCGAGGTGACGCTGCTGGCGACGTACGGGAGCGGGCTGCTCACCCCGGGCACCGCCTCGGTAGCCGCCTGGGCGGCGGGCGCGGGCCTGAACTACGTGCTCAACCGGCGGTGGGCGTGGGGACGGCGGGGACGTGCGTCCCTGTGGCGCGAGCTCGTGCCCTACTGGGCGATCGCCGTGGCGACGATGGCCATCGCCGCGTGGTCGACGGGCGCGGCCCACCGGCTGGGCCCCCGGTGGTTCGAGTCCGGGGGCTGGCAGACGGTGTTCGTCGGCGCGGTCTTCCTCGCCGTCTACGGGGTGATGTTCCTGGTGAAGTTCGTCCTGTTCCACTACCTCGTCTTCGCCCCCGGCCCGGAGACCCGGGCCGGGGCGGACGAGGCGGACGAGGCGGACGAGGCGGACGAGGAGCGGCGCTCCCGCCACCAGGTCCCGACGACGACGCGTGAGTAGCGGTAGCCGTACACCAGGTTGCCGCCCTTCTTGGTGGTCCCGGCCGCGCGGAGGCGCATCGTGGCCGGGACCTCCCGCACCCGGTAGCCCCTGGAGATGACGCCGATGAGCAGCTCGGACGACTGGTACTGCGGCTGCTTGAGGGTGACGGCCCCGGTGACCTCGGCCCGCATCGCGCGCATGCCGAACGAGGTGTCGGTGATGCGCTGCCCGGTCAGCCTGCTCACCAGGAAGGCGAAGACGTGAACGCCGACGCGGCGGACGCGGTCGTAGGTCTCCTGCCGGCCCAGCAGGCGCGACCCGGTGACGAAGTCGGCGTCCCCGTCCAGCACGGGGCCCAGCACCCGCGGGATCTGGGACGAGTCGTACTGGCCGTCGGCGTCGGTGGTGACGATGAACTCGGCGCCGCCTTCGCGGGCGAGTCGGTAGCCCAGCCGCAGCGCCGCCCCCTGCCCGCGGTTGACCGGCACGTCGCAGACCATCGCGCCGTGCTCGCGGGCGACGGTGGCGGTCTTGTCGGTCGCGCCGTCCACCACCACGATCACGGCGGTGCGGTGGTCGGCGACCATCGCGGGGATCGAGCGCACGACGTCGCCGATGCCGCGCTCCTCGTCGTAGGCGGCGATGACGATCGCGATCGGCGGCAGCTCCGTGCCGTACTCCTCGGCGAAGGCCGCCGCCGCGGCGTCGTCGACCTCGCCTCCGGCGCGGTTCTCCTGTGTCATGGTCACGCGACCTCCACGGGTGCGAAATCGGGCCAGACCGTCGCCATCCCGGAGCGGAGGTCGTGATGCGGCTCGTAGCCGAGCGCGCGCGCTTCGGTGATGTCCAGGACGACCGCGGGCATCTCGCCCGCCTTGGCGGGCGTGTACTCGACGGGGATGGGGGCGCCGGTGACCGCCCGTGCCGTCTCGATCAGGTCGTTGACGCTCGTGGACGAGCCCGACCCGACGACGAGCGGGCCGGTGCGGCCGGTCCGCCAGGCCAGGAGGAGCGCCTGCACGATGTCGTCCACGTGGACGTAGTCGCGCATCTGGGTGCCGTCCCCGTAGACCTGGACGCCGCCGTCCGAGGCCGCCGCCCGCATCAGCCGCGGCACGAAGCTGTCCTTGTGCCGCATGCCCGGCCCGTACACGTTCGCGAACCGGACCGCGCAGGTCTGCATGCCGTACACGCCCGTGTAGGCGCTGAGCAGCATCTCCGCCGCCGCCTTCGTGGCGCCGTACGGGGTGAGCGGCCGCAGCGGCATCCGCTCGCTGATCGGGGTGCCGCCGACGTCGCCGGTCACGGCGTTCGTGGAGGCGAACAGGACGCGCGGAACCTCCCGCTCACGGCAGAGTTCGAGCAGGTCGGCGGTGGCCTCGACGTTCAGCCGGTAGACGCCGGCCGGGTCCTCGACCGACCGCAGGACCGAGGTCACCGCGGCCAGGTGGACCATCCCGTCCAGCCCGGCCGAGACCGCGGTGCGGCGCACCTCCGGGTCGCACAGGTCGCCGACGACCGACTTGACCGCGGGGTCGGGGTGGGGGTGGTGGTCGGTGACGACGACCTCCGCCCCGGCGTCCAGCAACGCGCTGACCAGGCGGCCGCCGATGAAGCCGGCTCCTCCGGTCACCAGCACCCGCATGCCCTCCAGGCCGGGGTCCCCCCGCTGGGCCGTCGTCCCTGCCATTTGCTCACCCACCGTGCGCTCGTGAAACGTATGATCGCCGACCCTAACGGAACCTCGGCCGCGGTACCGACTCGAACCGGCCAGGCGTACCGGGTCCGGCGAGACGATCAACGAATGAGAGGCGACCGGTGATCCACGTTCTGGTGATGGGCCTGCCGCTGGCGTGCGGGCTCGCCCTCGCCCTGCTGGCCGAGCGGAAGCGGTGGACGCCCCCGCTGGTGGTGGCCCTGGCGACCGGCGCGGTGCTGCGGCTGGTGGTGATGCTGATCGCCGCACAGGACTCCTGGCAGCCCTACGACCTGGCCATTGACTTCCGCGACACCGCCGACGCCGTCCGCGACGGCCAAGACCCCCTCTTCGAGTTGCGTGAGGGCGGCTGGCACTTCCTGCCGTTCCTGGCCTACCTCCTCGCCGGAGCACGGGAACTGGGAGAACTGCTGGGGCTGTCCTGGGAGGTCACCGGACGGATCCTGCCCGTCCTGGCCGACCTCGCCCTCATCCCGCTGGTGGCGAGACTGAGCACGGACCCGTCCCCTGAGGTCCGTGCCCGGAGAGGCTTCCAGTATGCGTGTGCACCGGTGGTGCTGGGGGTGAGCGCCCTGCACGGCCAGTTCGGGCCCATTACGCTGGCGCTCGGCGTCGCGGCGCTCCTGGCGGCCCGCAACGGCAGGGTCCACCTGGCGGGAGTGCTCATCGGGCTCTCGGTGACCTCGGCGAACTGGTCGGCGCTGCTCCTGCCGGGCATCGTGCTCGCCCTTCCCGCCCTGCGCCAGCGGATCACCGTCGTCGTGTGGACGGGGGTGGTCCCGGTCGTGTTCCTGCTGAGCAGCATCCCGGTCTTCGGCACCCCGCTCGACAAGATGCCCGCCGCCCTGTCGGCGGCGATGTCCGCGCGCCCCGTGGTGGGTGACTGGGGATGGACCGCGATCGCGACCGGCGGCAACCAGACGGTGGACCCCGCGTACGGAACCATCGGCACCCCGGTGCTCGCGCTCGCGCTGCTCGCCGCCCTCTGGTGGTGGCGCAAGGCCGACCCCGTGGCGCTGACCCTCGCGCTGCTGCTGGTCTTCCTCATCGTGACGTACCGGTTCGGCGCGCAGTACCTGGCGTGGCCGATGCCCTACCTCATCATGTTCTGGAAGCGGGGCACCTGGCCGGTGTACATCGCCGGCGGCGTCTGGGCCGCCTTCGGCTACGTGTTCATGACGCGCCTCGACGGGGCGGGCTGGGCGGACGCGCACGTCTGGTGGGCGCTGTCCTCGCTGCTGATCATCGCGTTCCTCGTCCGGGCGCTCCCGGCCCGGGAGCCGGAGCACCGGCCGGCGTCCGCCCGGCCGGAGCCGGGGAAGCCCGGACCCGCTCACGAAGGGACTCACTCCGGCGTGCCCTGATCGTGAGCAGGATGGACTCGCGGGCGGTTCACTGGAGAACGCGGAGGTGCCGATGGCTGACGTGCGTGTCGAGGTGGCAGGGACGACCACCACGATCTGGATGGACCGTCCCGACCGGCGCAACGCCGTGGACGGGCCGATGGCCGCCGAGCTGCGCGAGGCGTTCGAGGCGTTCGAGGCCGACCCCGGGCAGCGCGTGGCGGTGCTCGCCGGGGCCGGGGGGACGTTCTGCGCCGGAGCCGACCTGAGCGTGGTCGGGGACCCGGACCGCCGCAACGAACTCGACCCGGACGGCGGGGGAAGCGGCCCGATGGGGCCGTCCCGGATGCGGCTCGCCAAGCCGCTCATCGCGGCCGTCGGCGGGTACGCCGTGGCGGGCGGGCTGGAGCTGGCCCTGCTCGCCGACATGCGGATCGTGGAGCGCGACGCGGTGTTCGGCGTCTTCTGCCGCCGCTGGGGCGTGCCGCTCATCGACGGCGGCACCGTCCGGCTGCCGCGGGTCGTCGGCCTGGGCCGGGCGATGGATCTGATCCTCACGGGACGGCCGGTCGGAGCCGACGAGGCGCTCGCCATGGGCCTGGCCAACCGGGTCGTAGACCCCGGGCAGGCGGTCGACGCCGCCCGCGAGCTGGCGGAGCGGATCGCGGCGTTCCCGTTCGAGTGCGTGCTGACCGACCGCGCCTCGGCCTATGCCGGCCTGGACATGCCGATCGCCGAGGCGCTGCGCGCCGAGGGGGCGGCGGGCGCCCCCATCGTCGTGCGGGAGGGCGTGGACGGCGCAGCCCGCTTCGTCGCCGGCGAGGGCCGGCACGGACGCTGACCACGCTGCGGCCACCCGACGTTAACTTGAATGATTCAAGAAAAGTGGCTACAGTGCAGGTCAACGGACTCATAGGGGAGGGCGAGTTTTGCCTGAGAACAACCAGAAACCGCTGACCACGGTCGCCGGCGCGCCGGTTCCGGACAACCAGAACTCCGTGACCGCGGGGCCCCGCGGCCCGATGCTCCTGCAGGACGTGTGGTTCCTGGAAAAGCTCGCCCACTTCGACCGCGAGGTGATCCCGGAGCGCCGGATGCACGCGAAGGGGTCGGGCGCGTTCGGCACCTTCACGGTGACCAACGACATCACCCGGTACACCAACGCCAAGATCTTCTCCGAGGTCGGCAAGAAGACCGAGATGTTCGCCCGGTTCTCCACCGTGGCCGGTGAGCGCGGCGCGGCCGACGCCGAGCGCGACATCCGCGGCTTCGCGCTGAAGTTCTACACCGAGGAGGGCAACTGGGACCTCGTCGGCAACAACACCCCGGTGTTCTTCTTCCGCGACCCGCTGAAGTTCCCCGACCTCAACCACGCCGTGAAGCGCGACCCGCGCACCAACATGCGCGACCCCGAGAACAACTGGGACTTCTGGACGAACCTGCCCGAGGCGCTGCACCAGGTCACGATCGTGATGTCGGAGCGCGGGATCCCCGCCTCGTACCGGCACATGCACGGCTTCGGCTCGCACACCTACAGCTTCGTGAACGACCAGGGCGAGCGGTTCTGGGTGAAGTTCCACCACCGCACCCAGCAGGGCGTCAAGAACCTCACCGACGCCGAGGCCGAGGCGCTCGTCGGCAAGGACCGCGAGTCGCACCAGCGCGACCTCTTCAACGCGATCGAGAACGGCGACTTCCCCAAGTGGAAGCTGTGCGTGCAGATCATGCCGGAGGCCGACGCCGACGACTACCGGTTCCACCCCTTCGACCTCACCAAGGTCTGGTCGAAGAAGGACTACCCGCTGATCGAGGTCGGCGAGTGGGAGCTGAACCGCAACCCCGACAACTACTTCGCGGACGTGGAGCAGGCCGCCTTCACCCCCGCCAACGTGGTGCCGGGCATCGGCTACTCGCCCGACAGGATGCTGCAGGGCCGGCTGTTCTCCTACGGTGACGCCCAGCGGTACCGCCTGGGCGTGAACCACCACCAGATCCCGGTCAACCAGCCGAGGAACCCGGTGAACTCCTACCACCGCGACGGCGCCATGCGCGTCGACGGCAACCAGGGCGCCACCCCGGGCATCGAGCCGAACTCCTACGGCCGCTGGCAGGAGCAGCCCGCCTACCGCGAGCCGAGCCAGGCCGTGGGCGCCGTCGCCGACCGGTTCAACTTTCGCGAGGACGACGACAACTACTTCGAGCAGCCCGGCATCCTGTTCCGGAACATGAGCTCCGAGCAGCAGCAGGTGCTCTTCGAGAACACGGCCCGCGCGATCGACGGCGCCTCGCAGGCGACGATCGAGCGGCACATCGCCAACTGCACCAAGGCCGACCCCGCCTACGGCGAGGGCGTCCGCAAGGCGATCGAGGCGCTGGCGGCCGGCAGGCTCTGAGCCCCCGCGTCGACCCGGACCCCGGCGTGGTGCACGGTCACGTGCGCCACGCCGGGTTTTCCGTTCGGACACCGCAGACGTCGACCAGGAAGGCTCACTCATGAGCGACGCTGGACTGACTTCCGAGCAGACAGAGCGCGTCGTGGCGATCGCCATGGACCTCGCACGGGAAGGCGACACCGAGCAGCTGGCCGAGTTCGTCGACCACGGCCTCCCGGTCGACGTGGCCGACCGGAACGCGAACACGCTGCTCATGCTCGCGGCCTACCACGGGCACGCCGGGACGGTGCGCGCCCTGCTCGACCGCGGGGCGAACCCGGACCTGCGCAACGCGCGCGACCAGGCCCCCATCGCCGGTGCCCTGTTCAAGGGCGCGGACGAGGTCGTGGTCGTGCTCCGCGAGGCCGGCGCCGACCTCGACGCCGGGACTCCCAGCGCGCGGGACACCGCGGCCATGTTCGGCCGCGAGCACCTGCTGACCGGCTGACCGTCAGGGAGCGGCGGCCCCGGCTCCGGTCAGGCGCCAGCCGCGCGCTCGGTTGCGCTCCCGCCAGTAGTGGGCGTACCGGCCGCCGAGGGTGAGCAGCTCCTCGTGGCCGCCCTCCTCCACGGCGCGTCCCTCGTCGAGGACGACGATGTGGCCGGCCTCGCGCAGCGTGTGCAGCCGGTGCGCGATCACCAGGACGGTGCGCTCCCGCGACAGGGCCGCCATCGCCTCCTGCAGCGCGTGCTCGTTCTCGGCGTCCAGCGCGGCGGTCGCCTCGTCGAACAGCACGATCGGGGTGTCCTTCAGCAGGGCCCGCGCGATCGAGATGCGCTGCCGCTCCCCGCCGGACAGGCGGCTGCCGCCTTCCCCGACCGGCGCGTCCCAGCCGCCCGGCAGGCGTTCGGCGATGGCGTCGACCCGCGCCGTACGGGCCGCGGCGTGGACCTCCTCGTCGGTGGCGCCGGGCCGTCCGATGCGCACGTTGTCGAGAATCGACCCGTCGAACAGGTAGACGTCCTGGAAGACGACCGAGATGAGCGAGGTCAGGTCCTCGGTCCGCATCTCGCGGACGTCCACGCCGCCCACCCGGACGGCGCCGGCCTCGGGATCGGAGAACCGCGCGATCAGCTTGATCACGGTCGTCTTGCCCGCGCCGGACGGACCGACCAGCGCGGTCATCCGGCCGTGCGGCACCCGCATCGACAGGCCCGCCAGGACCGGGGTGCCGTCGTAGCCGAAGCGCACGCCGTCGAGTTCGACATCGGCGCCGCCGGCCCGCCGCGTCACCTCCGGCTCGGGCAGCGTCTCGGTGTCGAGCAGCGCGTTGATCTCGGTCAGCGCGTTCTCGGCGACCCGGATCGCGCCGCCGATCTCGGCGGTGAACATGACCGGCTCGACGAAACGGGCCGCCAGCACCAGCAGCGCGATCAGCTCGGCCGTCCCCAGCGAGCCGTCGAGCGCCAGGTAGGTGCCGAGGGCCAGCAGCGCGATGAAGGACGCCTGCGCGACGAACCCGAGCCCCACGATGCCGGGCATGCCGGCGCGCAGCATCCGGCGGCCTGCCCTGTGCTGGGCGGTGAGCGCTTCATCGAGCGCGGTGTGTCCCTGCGCCGTCCGGCCGAACGCGCGCAGGACCGGCTGCGCGCGGGCGAACTCCACGATCCGCCCGGCGGCGTCGGCGTGGACGGCGTCGGCGTGGCGGTCGGCGGCCTGCATGCCGCGGCTCGCCAGCCGGTACGCCACCGCCGCGGCCACGGCGGCGACGGCCATCGCGACGGCCAGCCGCCAGTCGAAGAAGACCATGGCCAGCACCACGACCAGCGGCGTGACACAGGTGTCGACCAGCGGCCGCAGCAGGTGCGCGGGCACCGACATGATGTCGACCACGCGATGCGCGGCCAGGTGCCCGAGCCCGCCGACGCGGTCGGCGGTGAACCAGGCGAGCGGCAGTTGCGCGACCTTGTCGCCGATCCGGTGGTGCAGGTCGCGGCTCATGTTCGTGCCGGTCTCATGTCCGGCCAGCGTCGCCGGGTAGTTGACGGCCGCGTACCCGGTCCACACCACGGCGAGCGCGACGACCCAGGGCCAGGCGCTTTCCGGTTCGCGGCCCAGCACCTCCCGCAGGGCCGGGACCAGGAGGACGAACGCGGCCCCTTGCAGGAGCGCGGCGGCGGTCAGCAGGACCAGCAGCCGGCGCAGCGCGCGGTCGTGCTCCGGACCGAGCGCGGTGAACAGTCGGCGGATCATCGTCATCCCTCCTTCGGGGCGCCGGCCATGACGCCCGCGTCCCCGGCCTGCTCCTGCAGCCGCCACATGCGCGCGTACCGGCCGTCGGCGGCGAGCAGTTCCTCGTGCGTGCCCTGCTCGGCCATCCGGCCCTGGTCGAGCACCACGATCCGGTCGGCCCCGGCGATCGTGGCCAGGCGGTGGGCGACGACGAGCACGGTCCGCCCGGCGGCGAGCTCCGACAGCGCGTCCTGGATCAGCGCCTCCGACTCCGGGTCGGCGTACGCGGTCGCCTCGTCGAGCACCACGACCGGGGTGTCGGCGAGGATCGCGCGGGCGATGGACAACCGCTGGGCCTCGCCCCCCGAGAAGCGGACGTCCGTGCCGACCATCGAGTCGTATCCGTCCGGCAGCGCGCGGATGCGCTCGTCGATGGCCGCGGCCCGCGCCGCGCGGCGCATGGTCTCCTCGTCGGCGTCGGGCCGGGCGAGGCGGATGTTGTCGCGCACGCTGGCGTCCAGCAGCTTCACGTCCTGGAGGACGAAAGACACCAGCCGGTACAACCGGTCCGGCGCGATCTCGCGCAGGTCCACGCCGCCGATCGCGACGGTGCCGGAGGTCGGGTCGAAGAACCGGGGCAGCAGCTTCGCCACGGTCGTCTTGCCCGAACCCGACGCACCGACCAGCGCCGTCACGGTGCCGGGCTCAAGCGCGAGGTCGATGCCGTTCAACACCGGGTGGTCGGCGTCGTAGGCGAACTCGACGCCGGTCAGCTCCACCCGGTGGCCCTCCGGTACGCGCGGCTCCGCCGGCACCGGCAGTTCCGGTACCGCGAGCAGCGCACCCACCCGCTTGGCCGCCGCGCTCGCCATCTCCATGTCCTCGCCGTGGAAGTCCATCGCGTGGAGGGGTGCGGCCAGCCCCAGCCCGAGGATCACGAACGGCAGGATGTCGAGCGCCTCCATATGCCCGGCGGAGACCAGCGCCGTGCCGCCCACCAGGACCGTGAGCAGGACGGTGACCGGGCTCAACGCCAGCGCGGAGGCCGCGGCCGACCGGTTGTTGCCCGAAAGCCACGCCATCAGGAACTCCGCGAAGTCGTCGGCGGCCTGCGCGTACCGCCGGTGCGCACGCTTGGCCTGCCCGAACATCTTCACCACGGAGATGCCCTCGACGAATTCGACGGCACTGCCGATGATGCGCTGCAACGCCTGCTCGTAGGCCGCCATCCCGGCGGTCATGCCCACGATCCGCCGGGCGAACAAGGCGATCCCGATGACGATCGGGACCAGCAGGATCAGCGCCATCCGCCAGTCCACCCAGAACAGGTAGACGAGCGACACCAGCGAAGTGACCGCGACGGAGGTGAAGCTCAGCAGCGAATGCGCCACGAGATGGTGCATCGCGTCCACGTCGTGCTGGACCGACTTCGCGATACCGGCGGCGCCCCGATCGGTGAACCACCCGAGCGGCACGCGCCCCAGCTTGCCGACAAGGCGGCGCCGGACCGACAGCTGGAAGTCCAGATCCGCATGATGCGCGAGCGCCCCCGCCGCCGAGGTGAGCAGCAGCCACACCACCAGCGCGCCCGCCGCGACCGCGGCCACCGTCCAGGCCCGTTCCCGGTCGACCGGGCCTGCCGCCGTCAGCGCCCTCGCCAGCTCGGCCACCGCGGCGAGCGGCACCACGGCCGCCGCCGCCGCGACGGCCTGCAACGCGATCGCCGTCCCCAGCCGCCCCCGGACGGGGCGCAGCAGTTCCCCGAGACCAATCGACTTTTCGAACATGTTCCGAAAGTAGCATCACGATCCGGCGGCTGTCGACCGTGACAGGGGCGGACCCGCGCCGACCGCACGGGCGGGCGACCGGGGGACGGCATGATGGAACGATGTCCCGACCGCCAGCGCCGCAAGGCCGTACCGGCCGCCCGCCCCGCACCTCACGTGCGCAGATCCTGGAGGCGGCCAGCCGGATCATCGACCGGGACGGCTGGGAGAAGTTGACCGTCCGCCGGCTCGCCGCCGAGCTCGGGATCGGGGCCACGACCCTGTACCACCACGTGCGGGACAAGGAGGACCTGCTGGTCCTCGTGCTCAACGACTACCTCGGGCGGCTCGAACGCCCCGAGCTGCCGAGCGACCCGCGCGACCGCATCATCGTGGGCGCCATCGCGATGCACGACGCCGCGGCCGACTGGCCATGGGCCGCGGAAGCCGTCACGACCGACGGGTTCCTCGGCCGCCTCGACGAATCGGCGCTCTGGATGGTCGAGGCCATCGTGGCCGGAGCCGTCGACTACGGATGCACGCCCGCCCAGTCCGTCTTCGTCTTCCGCAGTATCTGGTACTACACGGTCGGTGAGGTCCTCGTCCGCACCAACAGCGCTCGCAAGCGGGCGGGCGATCTGCGCCCCAGATCCTTGAGTGAGCTGGACGCGTCCCAGCTGCCTCACCTGGCCGCCGTCGGCGGCCTGTGGGCCGAGGTGTCAGGGCAGGACACCTACCCCAGGGGCCTCCGCGCGTTCGTGGACGGCCTCCTCGCACAAGCCACCTCGGCGACGCCGGAGTAGGCGGAGGAGGTCAGGCGGGAGCGCCGTTGGGCGGGGGACACCGAGGAGGACGAGGGCGGCACCGAATGGGCCCGGGACGTGATGCGCAGCCTGGTCGTCCGGCTCGGCCAGGCCGCGGGCCGTGGACTGGCCGATCCCCGCGACGCCCTCGCGCCCGCGGTGGAACCGCTGGTCCAGATGCGCGCTGAGCTGCGCGCCACCGGGCACTACCGGCTCGCGGACACCCTCCGGGACGCGCTCGCGGCGGCCGGGGTGGAGCTGCGCGACACCGCTGCCCGGCATCCTCGCCTCGTGGTCGCCGGTCCCGGCGGGTCAGCTGCCCGAGAGCGGGGGGACCGCACGGGTGGCGTTCGCGTCCCGCTGAGCCCGCCCGCCGGGGCGCGCCTCGGCTCTCCGGGCTTGATCACGATTCCGTTGCGGAGCGACAAGCCGTTCTTGTCGGCGCGGGGGCGGGTTTCGTAGATTCGCCTCAAACGGGGGCATAGTTCCTTGTCGTGCCGTCGTCCGTCACCCCGCTTGCGATCCGAGCGCGTCGGGCGCGGCTCCCTATCTCCATGAGGAGACGCCCATGTCCGAGGTCAAACGCCGTGACCTGCTGGCCGGAGTCGCGGCCTTCACCGGGTTCGCGACCGTCGGCCTGCTCCCCGGCACCGCCGCCGCCGCGACCCGGCAGCGTCCCGGAGCCGCCCTGCCGCCGTCCCTCGCCGCCGGCGACAAGGCCGTCGTCGCCCGCGTCGACGCCCGCCGCGCGCTGCGGCATCTGAGGGTGCTCAGCGACGACATCGGCTGGCGCATCGCCGGCACCCGGTCCGAGCACCGCGCCGCCCGCTACATCGCCGGATACCTGCGCGAACTCGGTTACAAGGTCGAACTGCAGCCGTTCCCGGTCGCCGACAAGTACCTCGCGGAGATCCGCGCCAAGGGCGAGCGGCTCTGGCAGTGCAGCGCCTCTCCGCAGGGCGCCGTCGGCTCCGTGCACGGCACGGTGGTGGACGTGGGACGCGTCACCGAGGTCACCGGCGACGTCCGCGGCAAGCTGGTGATGTTCGACCGCGTGACCGGCATGGAGACCGAGCAGGCCAAGGCCGCCGCGGACGCGGGCGCGAAGGCGGCGCTCATCATCGCCGCGCGCTCGGAGACCTACCCGGAGCGCAAGCCCGGTTCCTTCACCCCGAACCTGGACGAGCCGGTCGACATCCCGGTGCTGGGCCTGGCCGAGTACCACGGCGAGCGCGTCCGCGCCGGTGCCAGGCGGCTGTCCTTCGAGGTCACCCACTACTCCGGGCTGACCTCGTACAACGTCCTGGCCGAGCGGAAGGCGACGCTGCCCAACCCCTCGGGCAAGGCCGTCATCATCAGCGCGCACTACGACAGCGTCCCCGGCTCGCCCGGCGCCAACGACGACGGCAGCGGGACCGTGCTGTGCATGGAGCTGGCGCGCGTCCTGCGGCGGCTGCCCACCCAGCAGGCGATCCGCATCTGCCTGTGGGGTTCGGAGGAGTACGGCCTGATCGGCGCCCGGCACTACGTGCAGGGGCTCGACGAGGCGGGCGTCGCGCAGATCACCGGCTGCTTCCAGAGCGACATGGTCGCCACGAGCCACCCGCCCGCGGAGACGTACTGGCTGCTGTCCGTGGACGGCGCCGACAACACCACCACGGTCGCGGTGAACGCCGCCGCGCGCCGGCTCGGCTACGTCGACCAGGTCCAGGGCCCCACCGCGCGCGGCTCCAGCGACCACGAGGCCTTCTACGAGCGCGGCATCGCGGCGGCCAACTTCAGCTGGCGCGGCAACGAGGCGCCCAGCCAGCTGGAGCCGCTCTACCACACCCCCGAGGACACGATCGACCAGAACATCAGCCTGAAGCGGCTCCAGGTGTCCCTCGAACTGATCGGCTGCGCCGCGTACGAGACGGCCCGCCACAATTGACGCGCTCCCGGGCAGGAATGCCGGGATTCGGCCTGTGCCGCGGCGCTTGGGGCGGCACTTCCGTGGCTTCCTGCTTCACCGGGCTGTGCCCTCGACCGGGGTCGGGGGTCTTACCTGCCCTCGACAGGCGTTTAGGGTCTCCGCCTCCCCCGGATGCCCGGGGGTTTCCGTCCGGCGGCGACCAGGAGCATCACGTGGTGATGCGGCGTCCCTCGTGCAGGATGTTGCGTGCGGCGTTGATGTCGCGGTCGTGCTCGGCGCCGCACTGCTCGCACGTCCATTGGCGGACGTGCAGGGGTTTGGGGCCGTCGCGGTGCCCGCACCCCGAGCAGAGTTGCGAGGACGGGAACGTCCGGTCGACCCGCGCGAACGTCCGCCCGTACCTGGCGGTCTTGTACTCCAGCATCGCGGTGAACGCCGACCAGCCCGCGTCGTGCACCGATCTGGCCAGCCGGGTGCGCGCCAGTCCCTTCACACGCAGGTTCTCGACGTAGACCGCTTGGTTGTCGCGGGCCAGTTCGGTGGAGAGCCGGTGGTGGAACTCGCGGCGTGCGTCGGCGACCTTGGCGTGCGCGCGAGCGAGGTTCAGACGGGCCTTGTCGCGGTTGGCCGATCCCTTCTGCTTGCGCGACAGTGCCTGCTGCGCCTTGCGGAGCTTCTTCTCGGCGCGGCGCAGGAACCTCGGGGAGGTGATCTTGCGTCCGTCGGAGGTGACGGCGAAGTGCTCCAGCCCCAGGTCGATCCCCACCTCGGCCGTCGTGTCGGGCGGGTCGTGAACATCGCTGGTCTCCACGACGAACGAGCAGAAGAACCGGCCGGCGGCGTCCTTGATCACGGTCACGGTGGAGGGCGTGCGCGGCAGCCGCCGCGACCACCGCACCGCGACGTCACCGATCTTGGGCAGCGACAGTTTCCCGCCCGGCGTGATCGACCAGCGGGCGTTGGCGGTGAACCGGATCGCCTGCCGCCGGTTCTTGCGGGACTTGAACCGGGGCGCCCCCATGCGGGGGCGTTTGCCGGCCAGGCCGTCGAAGAAGTTGCGGTAGGCGGCCTCCAGGTCCCGCAGCGACTGCTGCAGCACCACGGCCGACACCTCACCCAGCCACGCACGCTCAGGCGTCCGCTTCGCCGCCGTCATCGCCGCCGACAGCTCGGCCGCCTTGACGAACGGCAACCCCGCCGCGCGGGAGTCCTCCCGCGCCCGCAACGCGTCGTTGTACACCACCCGGGCGCAGCCGAATGCCCGCGCCAAGTCCTGCTGCTGGCGGCGGGTCGGGTAGATGCGGAACGCATACCTCAACTGCATTCGGTGACCATATCATTACCGTGTGTTCGAGTGTGGGGATCGCGCAGACCGGCGGACACACAGCGCCTTCGTGGTCCACCACTCTCGGTTCTATGACCAAGCCCCGGCACCAGATCTTCACCGGACCGCACCTGGAACGCCCGGAAGAGGTCACGCGGGCGGTGCGCGGCGGCGACTTCGAGGTCGAACCGGCCGAGTTCACGGCGAGGACGACGACGTGCACCTGCCAGCCAAGCTCCGACCCAAGGTCACACTGTCGAACCTGGTCAACAGCCCCTCCGGCTACCGGTGTCCCGCTCCGCGGGAGGGCCGGCTTCACCCCCGCCCTGAAGGACGGAGCACTACCGACGAAACCGGTAGCGGCCGGGCGTGTGAGCGTTCGCGCGGGAAGCGGACGAGCGCCCGCCGTCCGCGGGTCTTCCCGCGGACGGCGGGCACTTTTCCGCGGCGCGGTCTTGTAAGCGAACCCTTATTGGCGGTTAGCTTACAAGGGAGGCGCTTCGTCAGGAGGGTGCGCGTATGACCGTGACCGATGGGACGCCCGCGAGCCGGACGGCCGAGCGGGAGTGCCGCGAGGAACCCGCCCCGTTCGGACCCGGATCGCTCATGTGGGAGCAGATGGGGCTCTACACGTCGGCGGTCGCGGGCAACGGCGTGTTCATCCTCCAGGTGATGCACCCGGCGATCGGTACCGTGGTCGACCGGCTGTCGAGCTTCCGCACCGACCCGCTCGGACGCGCGGCGCGCAGCTTCGCCTCGGTGCAGACCTGGGTCTACGGAGGGCGCACCGCCATCGAGGAGGGCAAGCGCCTGCGCGAGATGCACAAGCCGCTCAGCGCGGTGGACGAGGACGGGAACCGCCACCACGCGCTGTCCGCCGAACCCTGGGCCTGGGTGCATCTCACCGGCTTCTACGCCGCCGTGACCGCGTCGAAGTACTTCGCTCCCGCGCCGATGACCAAGGACGAGGAACAGCAGATCTTCGACGAGTTCCTCCAGCTCGGCAGGATCCTGCGGGTACCCGAGCGGATGCTGCCGGAGACCATCCCGGACTACTGGGATTACTTCGACGACATGGTGGTCAACACGCTCGTCCCCCACCCGGTGGCGCACGAGGTTCTCGGCCAGATGGACCAGGTCCCGCCCACGGTGCCGAGGCTGCTGCGGCCCGCGGTCGCCCCGCTGAGCGCGGCCGGCGGACGGCTCGGACGGCTGATCACGGTCGGCACCCTCCCGGAGGCGGCGCGCGAGAAGCTCGGGCTGTCGTGGAGCGCGGCCGACGAGCGGCTGCTGCGCCTGGCCGGGCAGGCCATCGGGCGGACCACGCCCCTGCTCCCCGAACGCGTCCGCTACATGCCGATCGCCTACCGCGCCCGGCAGGCGGCCCGCGCCCAGCAGCGGCTGGAGCGCGCCCTCGCAGAACGGCCCATCTGAAGCGCGGGCCGCCGCGACGGCGGCGGCCCGAACCCGGCGACCAGGAGGTCGAGGACGATGACCGAGCCCGTCGAGGACCCGCTGACGACGCAGGCGGCCGCCAATCCGGCGAAGACCGCGCTCATCGAGGACGAACGGCACCTGACCTACGCCGAGTTCAACGCGCTGGTGAACAGGTACGCCAACGTGCTCGTCGACCACGGCGTCACGGCGGGCACCAAGGTCGTGTGGTGCGGCCGCAACAGCACCGAGGTCGTCGCCCTGATCTCGGCCCTGCGCAAGTGCGGGGCCGTCGGGGTGCCGCTGAACTACCGCCTCAGCCCGGAGGAGGCGTCCTACGTCGTCGAGAACGCCGACGCCGCCGTGGTGGTGTTCGACGTCGAGCAGGCGCCCCAGCTCGAAGAGGCGTCGCGGCGGGCCGGGACCGTCCGCGCCTGGCTGGTCTGGGGCGCGGCCCAGGGCGCGCCGGACTGGGCCTCCTCGCTCGACGCCCTGGCCGCCGCGAGCCCGGAGTCCGAACCCGCCGCCCAGGGCACCGACCCGGCGGCCGGGACCTCGATGTTCTACACTTCGGGGACGACCGGCAAGCCGAAGGGCGTCGTGCGGGGCCCGACCGACCTGGAGCTGGTGCTCGGGCTGGTCGGCGAGATCGGCTACGCGCCCGACGACGTCTACCTCACGACGGGCCCGCTCTACCATTCCGGCCCGCAGGCGTTCATGATGATCGTCCAGCTCCTGGGCGGGACCGTGGTCGTCATGCGCGACTTCGACCCCGAGCGCTGGCTCGACCTCGTCGAACGGCACCGGGTGACGACCACGTTCTCCGCGCCGACGCCGATCCGCCGCGTGGTGGACCTGCCGGACGAGACGATCCGCGCCCGGGACCTCTCCTCGATGAAGCGGCTGATCGCCAACGCGGCGCCGTGGCCGTTCGAGCTCAAGCGCCGCTACATCGAGAAGATCGGCGAAGGGTCGCTGTTCGAGGTGTACGGCTCCACCGAGCTCGGCGTCGACACGATCCTGCGTCCCGAGGACCAGCTCCGCAAGCCCGGGAGCTGCGGCCGGGCCGCGCCCGGAGTCGAGATCGCGCTGTTCGACGAGGACGGGCGGCCCGTCGAGCAGCCGCACGTGCCCGGCGACCTGTACGTCCGCGGCAGCGCCACCTTCAGCGACTACTACAAGGACGAGGGCAAGTACCGGGACGCCAGCCACGGCGAATGGCTCACGGTCGGCGACATCGCCTACCGCGACGAGGAGGGCTTCTACTACATCTGCGACCGCCGCAGCGACATGATCATCTCGGGCGGCATGAACATCTACCCGGCCGAGATCGAGGCCGTCCTGACCGCGCACCCGTCCGTGGCCGACGCGGCCGTGTTCGGCATCCCGTCCGACGAATGGGGCGAATCCGTGCACGCCGCGATCGTCGCGTCGGACGACGTCACGGACCAGCAGCTCCGCGACTTCTGCCGCGAGCACCTGGCGTCCTACAAGACCCCCCGCGGCTTCGACCGCATCAAGGAGATCCCCCGCAACCCCTCGGGCAAGACCCTCAAACGTCAACTCCGCGACCCGTACTGGGAGTCCCGCGATTCCAAGATCGGCTGATCAGGACGACGCGGAGGCGTCCCGCGACCGGGCGAGTTCCGCGAAGGCGCGGCGTTCGGCGCCGGTCTCCTCGCAGTAGCCGACGTCGTCACCGGCGACCCGCCCTACGAAGACGTCGTTGGGCGTGGTCCCGGTGGTGCTGTGCTGGTC